>NZ_JAHGAN010000029.1:0-219694 GCF_030248625.1 Vibrio sp. D420a
AGGCATATCTTGACGCGAGAGGCCCGAAGGTCCCCCTCTTTGGCCCGTAGGCATTATGCGGTATTAGCCATCGTTTCCAATGGTTATCCCCCACATCAAGGCAATTTCCTAGGCATTACTCACCCGTCCGCCGCTCGACGCCGTTATCGTTCCCCGAAGGTTCAGATAACTCGTTTCCGCTCGACTTGCATGTGTTAGGCCTGCCGCCAGCGTTCAATCTGAGCCATGATCAAACTCTTCAATTTAAGATTTTGTGACTCAATGAATACTGATTCTATCTAACGATAGTGAATTGACTGTGCTAAGACCGAAGTCTTAATTGGTCACTCAGTTCATTGATATCATTTTGATACCGAAGTATCTGTTTGTCTTTGCTTTTAAAAGCGAAAACAAACTTAGTGATATTCATCAACGAGTGCCCACACAGATTGATAGGTTTAAATTGTTAAAGAGCTTACTTCTGAAGTTCCGCTTGGAGCCTCTCGAAGTGGACGGCCATTCTAGCGAATTAGCTTTCAGTGTCAAACACTTTTTATCGCTAATTTTTCAAAGCATCTTAAATGCTTAATACCGTCTTAATTGCTTCGTTCAAACCGCTTGGTTATCCCTGACAACGGAGGCGCATTATAGAGACAAATCCGATCTGCACAAGAGCAAATTCGAAATAAAATCGTTTTTACAAACCGTTCGAACACAAAGCAGACAAAACGTGCAAAATAAAAGCGAACCAAGCCATTTTGCTTAGTTCGCTCTTGTAATCGTTCTAGTTTTTATTGATGAGCAACGATTCGATCGTTATGGACTAACAGCTGAACTTTTTTGTCCGGATTAACCTTACCTGCCAATATCGCTTTCGCTAGCGGGTTCTCTACACTCTGTTGAATCGCTCGTTTTAATGGTCTTGCACCATAAACTGGGTCAAAGCCAACTTGAGCAATCAGATCAAGCGCCTTCTCGGACACTTCCAACTCATAGCCATTGTCTTCCATTCGCTTACTTAAATGTTTTAGCTGTATAGAAGCAATCGACTTAATGTGTTCTTGTCCCAATGGATGGAACACAACGCTTTCATCAACACGGTTCAAGAACTCTGGCCTGAAGTGCTTACTAACTACTTCCATTACCTCATTCTTGATTCCTTGGTAATCCAAAGCTGAGAAGTTTTCTTGAATTCGCGAAGACCCAAGATTCGACGTCATAATGACAACTGTATTTCTAAAATCGACAGTTCGACCTTGTCCATCAGTCAGGCGACCGTCATCAAGCACTTGAAGTAGGATATTGAAAACATCAGGGTGCGCCTTTTCCACTTCATCCAATAGGATCACCGAATAAGGCTTACGTCTTACCGCTTCAGTTAAATAGCCACCTTCTTCATAGCCAACATAACCAGGAGGAGCACCAACTAAACGAGCAACCGAGTGTTTCTCCATGAACTCCGACATATCAATCCGAACCATGGCGTCATCACTGTCGAACATAAAGTTCGCTAGGGTTTTACATAGCTCTGTTTTACCAACACCTGTCGGACCTAGGAATAGGAATGAGCCAATTGGTTTGTTTGGATCAGACAGGCCTGCCCTGCTTCGGCGAATTGCATTGGCAACTACTTCTACTGCTTCAGCCTGACCTATAACGCGCTTATGAAGTACAGACTCCATTTGCAACAACTTCTCTTTTTCAGCTTCAAGCATCTTAGAAACAGGAATACCGGTTTGCTTTGACAACACTTCGGCAATTTCAGTATCCGTAACCTTGTTTCTCAGAAGCGTCATTTCTTGCATTTCCGCTTGAGTGGCAAGGTCTAACTGCTTTTCTAACTCAGGGATACGCCCGTACTGTAGTTCAGACATTCGGTTTAGATCACCGGCACGACGTGCAAAGTCCATATCCATACGAGCCTGTTCTAGCTCTGACTTAATATGTTGGGTGCCAGATAGTGCCGCTTTTTCTGCATTCCACACTTCTTCTAACTCAGCAAATTCACGCTCTTTCTCAAGCAGCTCGTTTTCCAGAGTTTTAAGACGCTTTTCACTGGCATCATCATTCTCATTGGTCAGCGCTTGCTGCTCAATTTTAAGTTGAATGATTTTACGCTCTAGCTTATCCAGAGATTCTGGCTTGGAGTCGATCTGCATACGAATACTTGATGCTGCTTCATCAATGAGGTCGATGGCTTTATCCGGTAGTTGACGATCTGAGACGTAACGATGCGAAAGACTCGCCGCCGCAACAATCGCAGGGTCAGTGATCTCAACATGATGGTGCAGTTCGTAACGCTCTTTTAGACCACGCAGGATTGCCACGGTGTCTTCAACCGTTGGTTCATCCACCAGCACTTTTTGGAAGCGACGCTCTAATGCAGGGTCTTTCTCTATATATTGGCGGTACTCATCCAACGTAGTCGCACCAACACAGTGAAGTTCGCCGCGAGCCAAAGCCGGTTTCAGCATGTTGCCCGCATCCATAGAGCCTTCGCCTTTACCAGCACCAACCATGGTATGAATCTCATCGATAAAGAGGATGACGTTACCCTCTTCTTTCGATAGTTCATTGAGAACTGCTTTCAAGCGCTCTTCAAACTCACCACGATACTTAGCGCCAGCGACCAATGAGCCCATATCAAGAGACAACACTCGACGACCACGCAGACCTTCTGGCACTTCATTATTAATGATGCGCTGAGCAAGCCCTTCAACAATGGCCGTTTTACCTACGCCAGGCTCACCAATAATCACTGGGTTGTTCTTGGTGCGGCGTTGCAATACTTGAATGGTACGGCGAATCTCATCATCGCGGCCGATTACAGGATCGAGCTTGCCCTGCTCTGCACGCTCGGTAAGGTCTACCGTAAACTTCTCCAAAGCTTGGCGTTTATCTTCTGCGTTTGGATCATCCACTTTCTGACCACCGCGAATCTGCTCTATAGCTTGAGATAGCTTTTGCTCGGTTAAGCCAAGCTCTTTAAGCAAATTACCTAACGGACCACGGTCTTCAATTGCTGCAAGTAGGAAGATTTCTGAAGAGATATAAGTGTCTTGACGCTTTTGAGCCACCTTGTCGCACATGTTAAACAAGGTGCCCATCGCACTTGATAACTGTACATCACCACCGATGCCGCTCACTTTTGGTACGCGATCAAGGATCTCGCTCAATTTAGAGCGCATCTGAACAACATCAATATTCAACATGGTCAGCAACGGACGAATCGCACTACCATCTTGATTTAACAGTGACACCATCAGGTGCACAGGTTCAATATATTGGTGATCACGACCTAATGCGAGAGACTGAGCATCAGATATCGCAATTTGAAATTTACTGGTGAATCGATCGAGACGCATTCCAACCTTCCTACTCATAGATATGTTTATCTTATGAATAGAAGATGGATACGGTATCGGTCATTTTCAAGGGGAAGGGAGCGAACTATCACGCAGAAAGTTCACTGTTTTTGCGATTAATCTAGCCAGATAAAGGTGGCTTGACGACCTGTTACTCCATCGCGGCGATAAGAGTAAAAATTATCAGGGTCTGCGTAGGTACACAGATTACAATCATACACTTGAGTCACACCAATATTAGCAAGGCGTTGAGTCGCTAATTGAGACATATTGGCTAGCCACTTCTGAGTATCTGGCTTAACACGAAACGCCTGTTCGGCCTTTGCATCAAAACCAACAAAAGCATCCAAGACATCTTGACCGACTTCAAAAGCGTCTTGACCAATAGCAGGCCCTAACCAAGCCAATAAAGGATTACTGTCATCAATATTAGTGAACTTAGCCACAGCGTTTTCGACAATCCCACCCGCTAAGCCGCGCCAACCAGCATGAACCGCAGCAACTTGTGTGCCCTTACTGTCCGTTAATAGCACTGGCAGACAGTCTGCAGTCATCGCAGATAACACAACGCCTTGTTGAGTAGTGAAACTGCCATCTGCATCGAGAATCTTGGAAGTTGGTTCAAAGACTGAAACAACATCTGTTGAATGAGTCTGGTTAAGCCAAACAGGTGCACTCGGCATCTGAGATTGTTGCTGTAACCAGTCTCGATTCTTCTGCACCAGATTAATATCATCCCCGACGTGACTACCCAAATTCAGACCTTGATACTGAGCCTGCGAAAAACCATCGACTCGAGTTGAGGCAAAAGCTTTTACATTACTTGGAGCGTTCCAGTTCGGGATAATCATCGTCATGGTTAGATGTCGTCTTCTTTATTGTCTCGTGCGTCAACGCGCAACGCTTCTGCCATCACAATCATATCTTGTGGAACAGGAGCATGGAATTCCATCTCTTCACCAGAGATTGGGTGTTCAAAACGAAGCATTACCGCGTGAAGCGCCTGACGATCAAATGAACGGATCATTTGCGTTAGTTCTTCAGAAGCACCTTTAGGAATTCGCGCACGACCACCGTATGCCAAGTCACCTAAAAGCGGATGCTGTAGGTAAGACATGTGTACACGGATTTGGTGAGTACGACCCGTTTCTAGGCGAAGACGAATACGCGTGTGCTCACGGAAGTGTTCAGCAACACGGTAGTGAGTAATCGCAGGTTTACCCAACTCATTCACTGCCATTAGCGTACGTTTTGTAGAGTGGCGACCAATCGGTTTTTCAACCATGCCACCCGCTGTCATTTTACCGATCGCAATCGCCTCGTATTCACGAGTAATACGGCGTTTTGATAGCGCTCGAACTAGACGCGTTTGTGCTGGTACTGTTTTCGCAACCACCATTAGGCCAGTGGTGTCTTTATCAAGACGATGAACAATACCTGCACGCGGTACTTCTGCGATTTGTGGGTAGTGGTGTAGGAGCGCGTTTAGCACGGTTCCATCCGGCGTACCTGCACCTGGGTGAACAACAAAATCGCGAGGTTTGTTGATCACCAATAAATCGTCATCTTCGTAAACGATATCCAAAGGAATATCTTGTGCTTCCCAGCGCTCTTCATCTTCAAGTTCAGCTTGTAAGATGATCTCTTCACCGCCCATAACCTTGATACGAGGTTTAGTAACAACTTCGCCATCCACTTGGATTTTGCCGTCAAGAAGCCACTCTTTAATGCGAGAGCGAGAGAAATCGGTAAAGAGTTCAGCAACAGCTTGGTCTAAACGTTGACCTAACTGGCTGCTTTTTACTGTGTCTGTTAATGTGATCTGCTGAGCCATATCGAACTTTTTTAAAAACCGTGAGACTAATACCCATTAGTATGGATAAAATAGATTAATTGCATCATTGTATCTGTTACTGGTTAGAAAGTAACGGAAGCGAACAAAATATTTAAATTCAAGGAATCGACGCCTGACATGAAACACCTCACTTTATCGGGTCTATTAGCTGTATCACTGTTAGTTGGTTGTAGTAGCAGTGAAGAGATCGTCCCAGATGTACCGCCATCGGTTCTATATTCTGATGCACAAGAATCTCTACAAAGTGGTAGCTGGTTATCTGCGATTGAAAAATTAGAAGCGCTAGACTCTCGTTACCCATTCGGTGCGTACTCAGAACAAGTACAGCTAGACCTTATCTACGCTTACTACAAGAACGATGACCTAGCGCTGGGATTGGCGACTATTTCACGATTCTTACGTTTAAACCCAACGCACGAAAAACAAGACTGGGTTCTATACATGCGCGGCTTAACGCACATGGCGCAAGACCGTAACTTCATGCACGACCTGTTCAACATCGATCGTAGTGACCGTGATCCAGAGCCTGTAAAACTTGCTTTTGCGGACTTTAAGAAGCTACTGGAACGTTTCCCTGCAAGCCCTTACGCGGAAGATGCACAAAAACGTATGTTCGCGCTGAAAAACCGCTTAGCTGAATATGACTTAGCAACGGCTGATTTCTATCTTCGTCGTGAGGCGTGGATTGCTGCAATCAACCGCACACAAGAGCTGCAGAAAACTTATCCAGATACCATTGCTGCACGAAAATCTCTAGCGATCCAGTTAGAGGCTTACAAGCAACTAGGTCTTGAAGATGCTGTAGCAAGAACGGAACAGTTGATTGAGTTAAACCCTCTTCCGTAACCAACGTTCTGTATCTAATTGATAGAAAAGCACACCTCACATGGTGTGCTTTTTTTTGAACTGCATGTGGTAAATATTGATGAATTAACAATCAAAAGGTATCTTTAATGAATAACCATTAACAAAACATCAACATGGAGCGTGGATGTGAGCAGGTTGTTATTACTGATCTTGATGGTGGTTTATGTCCCCATCTCAAATGCCTTAGAGCTATCCCCCTTGAGTAATGAGCCGTATCAAGGCGATCTAGATACACTCAGCAAGAAAGGGATGGTTCGAGTGCTGGTTTCCGCCGATTTAGGTTTCTACTTCATAGAAGATGGTAAGCCAAAGGGCATCATCGCAGAGATGCTGTATCACTTTGAGAAGAGCCTGAGAAAGAAGCACCCGTATATCAATGTGCAGATCATTCCCGTGCAGCGTGATGATCTACTTCCCTCACTACAATCTGGTCACGGGGATGTTGCGGTTGCTAACCTCACTATCACTGAAAAACGACTGCAGGTAGTCGACTTTTCAGCGCCAATGATCAAAGACGCTAAAGAGCTAATCATTACGGGTAAAGACGAAGCACCCCTTGAAGATCTATCTCAATTAAGTGGCAAAGAAGTATGGATTAGGGCAAGTTCAAGTTACTTTGAAAGCGTTCAACGCGTTAATAAAGAGCTAGACGAGATGAACCTTCCGCCTCTGTACGTCCATTTCATTGAAGAGACACTGCAAGACTACGAGCTTATCGAACTGGTCAATCAAGGCTACATTCAAGCAACGATACTCGATAGCCACAAAGCCAAGTTATGGACCAACGTGATGGACAATATACAAGTTCACCATGAACTGCCGTTGCGTGAAAACAGCCAGATAGCTTGGGCACTGCGCAAGGAAAGCCCTCAGCTTAAACAAGAACTCAACAAATACGTTCGCCAAGCTCGCAGTGGAACTTTGCTCGGGAACGTCATTTATCAAAAGTACATCGATGATACA
Organism: Vibrio sp. D420a; assembly: GCF_030248625.1. NCBI lineage: Bacteria > Pseudomonadati > Pseudomonadota > Gammaproteobacteria > Vibrionales > Vibrionaceae > Vibrio > Vibrio sp. D420a. The sequence continues at coordinate 7,030 of NZ_JAHGAN010000029.1, forward strand.
CGTTGGCTGAGCCGAGCACTAAACCCAAACAAGGTTGACCGTGTTGCTAAGCTCTCTGGCGTCTTTGAAAAATACTCGACTCGTTATGAATTCGACCCATTAATGATGTCTGCACAAGGGTTTCAAGAATCAGGGCTGGATCAAAGTCGTGTTTCTCACAAGGGCGCTATTGGAGTCATGCAGGTACTACCAAGTACTGCGAAAGACAAAAACGTCAACATTAGGAATATTCATAAGGTCGACAACAATATCCATGCTGGCGTGAAATACATGCGCTTTATCAAGGACCGCTACTTCAGTGATCCAGAAATATCACCAGATAATCAACTCTATTTCACTCTCGCTGCCTATAACGCTGGCCCCGCTAAAATTCGTAAAATGCGCTACCTTGCAAAAAAGCATGGCTACGACCCTAATGTCTGGTTTAAGAATGTTGAGATCATGACGAGAAAATACGTGAGTCGCGAACCAGTCACCTATGTCACCAACATCAATCGTTACTTTGTAATCTATAAACAGCTAGAGGCAATTGGCGCAATACGTGGTATTGGCCCTACCGCCGCCAATAAACCTAAATAGACAATGGCGATGTTAGTAAAACTGAGGACAAGTTCACGGCTCCATTAATTTGTCCATAAACACCAAAAAGCCGCTTGAGATAGCACTCAAGCGGCTTTTTAAATTTGACAGATTTTCGGGGAATATCTTGGCGTGACATAAATCACAAAACAACACTGTTCAATTATTCACCTCACACCTTTTAAAGGCTGTACGATTTCCCTAAAAACTGAAGTAATTTTTAGCGAACCCTTGGTTTCAATTTATCCTTTTTATTATTGATAACAAGCATTTTTCTCGAAAAACGTGACAATTTTTGCGTGAGATCACATTTGATTTCAATCCTAAAAAACCACCACCAAAACAAGATCTAGATCACATTCTTTCCCATCCAAAAACGTAATCTGGAGTTAACCCATGAGGGATACAACAGAGGAAAACTTCTATGAAAATGAACATCACTGGTAAGAATATCGACATCACCTCTGCAATCCGTGAGCACATAGAAAGTAAATTTAAGAAGCTAGAAAAATGGCAAGTAGACATCATCGGCTGCCAAGCAAGCTTTAGTGAAGAGCCTAACAAGAAGAAGAAATTTGAAGCGGTAATTACCGTACCAAAAGGCAAGCTTGTTGCTTCATCAATCCACGATGACCTATACGTTGCCGTTAATGAGGTTGAACAAAAGTTAGAACGACAACTGAATAAGCTAAGACACAAACCTGAAGCTCGCCGCGCTGAAAAGCCTCAAATTGAAGAGCTAGAAGCTGAAGTAGAATAATAGAAATAAAAGGATTCGAAGATAGCGCCAATACGGCGCTATTTTTTTGCTTGACGCTTGTAGCTCGCTTGCTTATTGTGTTTAAACATTCAAAAAACAAACCATTTTTATGCACACTCAAACTCTGTTTATTTTTGACTTCTTTTTCCTTCCGTAAATCGGAGGCTAAGTCGTTTTAGAAAAACAAGTCAAAAACGAACAGAAAGCCTCCCACTCAAGGGAGGCTTTTTTATAAGGACCCATTTATGACTGACCAACCCATTTCGCTTGATGAAATTCGCCTTCGCTTAAATGATCTTGATGATCAGCTTCTAAGCTTACTTTCCGAACGCCGTAAACTCAGTATTGAGGTGGCTAAAAGCAAAGTAGAAACATCAAAGCCAGTTCGAGATGCCGTTCGTGAACAACAGCTATTAGTGAAGCTGATCGGTAATGGAAAAGAGAAGTACGACCTTGATGCTCAGTACATCACTAAACTGTTTCACACCATCATTGAAGATTCGGTACTTCTTCAACAGTCTTACTTGCAGAATCTGGCGAATCCACAAAGCCGTAAGCCTTTGGCTCGTGTCGCGTTTCTGGGGTCAAAAGGGTCATACTCACACCTTGCAAGCCGTGAATACTTCAGTCGCCGTAACACCGAGCTAATCGAGCTAAACTGCAATCACTTCAAAGAAGTCACATCTACGGTTGAGTCTGGTCATGCTGACTACGGTGTGCTTCCAATTGAAAATACCAGTTCAGGTTCTATCAATGAGGTATACGACCTACTTCAACACACAACGCTGTACATTGTGGGTGAACTATCACAACCGATTGAGCACTGCTTAGTTGCGAAAAAAGATATTCGCCTAGAAGACATTACGACCCTCTACTCTCACCCACAGCCACACCAACAGTGCAGTGAGTTCTTGAGTCGTCTAAAAGGTGTGACTCTAGAGTCTTGCGCGAGCACTGCTGACGCAATGAAGAAGGTCAAAGACCTTGATGACGACACTGTGGCTGCGATCGGTAACTCTTCAAGCGGTAAGCTGTACGGCCTTCAGCCAATTCAAGGCAACATTGCCAACCAAACCGAAAATCACACTCGCTTTATTGTAGTTGCGCGTAAGCCCGTTGAAGTATCAACCCAAATCCCTGCGAAAACGACTTTAATCATGTCAACTTCGCAAGAAGCAGGCTCTCTAGTGGAAACACTACTGATTCTTCAACGCTACGGTATCAACATGACTAAGCTAGAATCTCGTCCTATCATGGGGAACCCTTGGGAAGAGATGTTCTATGTCGATCTAGAAGCGCACCTAGATTCTGACAACATGCAGCAAGCAATTACCGAACTAACAACAATTACGCGTCATTTGAAAGTCTTAGGCTGCTACCCGAGCGAGAACATTAAGGCGACTCAAGTTAAGCTTCCATAGCTAATGAATAAAAGTTTGTTAACAGAAGCTTGTTAATGAAATGCTCATTTAGTTAAAAAATAGAATAAGTAACTGCTGACTTATTAGTATAGAAACCGTACAATCACCCTATTAAGAGGTGTTGTATGCGTTTTCTATCTTTATTCGTGAGTGGCTTACTTATTCTGTCTATTCCATACCTTGCACAGGCAAAGAGCGCCCCGATCCTCACAATCTTCAATTGGCAACACTACCTTTCTGATCACGTCATCGCTCTGTGGGAAAAAGAGACCGGCGTTACCATCAAACAAGTGTACTTCGATAGCGACACTAAACGTGATCGCACCATCAATCAATTGACCCGCAATGATATTGATATCGCGATTATTGACGAGGTTTCGGCGCGCAACTTCTCTCGTCAAAACAGACTCAATAAGCTCAGTGATAATCCACTGATTACTAACCAATCCCATATTCCTGAGCTTTGGCGCAATCAATGCGGTGAACATGCTGTTCCTTATTTTTGGGGCACGATCGGTCTTATCTACCGCAAGGACATTTTCCCCAAACCACCGACTAGCTGGAACGACATCCTGACACCAAAGCCTGAGCATCAAGGACACCTGGTTATGCAAAGCGACTACAGTGACCTGTTACTTCCCTCCCTGTTTGTACGTGGCGTATCTGCTCACACCACCAACAAAGAGGTATTAAAGGAAGTTTATCAAGAGCTTGTGGCACAGATACCGTATGTCAAAACCTATGAATACTTGTTGACCTATGTAGAACAAAACCCATCGCGAGCCAAAGACATCCACCTTGCGATGGGCTACAGCGGCGATGCAGTGACGTTACAGACTTTTACGCCTGACTATGAATGGGGCTTCCATGTCCCTGACGAAGGCACCATTTTATGGGTTGACTGCCTTGCTGTACTGAAAACTGCTCCGAATCCTGATTTGGCCGCGCGATTTTTGAACTTTCTTCATCGCCCAGATATCGCAGCACTTAACGCTCTCGATTTGGCGATGACCACAACTAATAGCCAAGCGCATCAACACGTACCGCCCTATGAGAAGCAGAACTTGGCACTCTACCCAGATCAGGACCTACTCGATAAGGCGCAGTTCTATTCAACATTGATTAACACATCAATGACTCTTCGAACCAGAATCAGCCATGCCGTCATTCTTCAGCATCGGCAGCTCAACGACGATGATTAGGCCGCATTCTCTGAATTGTTTCGACTTTAGTTTCTGTTTTCGCACAGCCCTTCTTTTGGAGCTCTATACCTTGGACAGCACACTGTTCACTTCACAGGAAATTATTAACAAAATTGCAATTAATAGAAGACTCACCGTTAATAACATAAACTTGAGAACTAAAATGATTAATAATGTTGTGAAAAGTTATGAAGCTAAGCACTAAAATACTACTTCTCATAGCTCCCGTAATTCTTTGTAGCGCTGCCGCTTCTAGTTACATCATCTACACAACGCAGAAAAGTAGCTTTATCAAACGCGAAGACAATGCCCTCCAGCTCAGTATGGAAAAGCTAGCCGGACACTTTCGCCAATCCCGCTCATTTCTCAACAGTTATTCTTACACACTCACTAAAAGTGACATCGTTAAGCGCTATTTCTTAGGTGGTGACAACCCTTATAGAGAATTAGAACTCATCGATAACTTGCAGCAAACCATTCAACTGCTTCAAGATGGCAACGAGAGTTTTACTGGCCTGGCATTGTTGGACGGCAATCGAAACCTGAGTTATTACGCAGAGAACAGCAGCGATCCATTTGCGGAAATGGATCCAAAGATTCTTAAATACATCAATGACAAGTACTTAGAGACGTCAGCAACGTCTAACATCAGCTATACACAAAACTCGCAAGGCGAAGGTATGTTGGTTCGCTATGAACTTCTCGACAAGCGTACTATCTCGACACCACTGAGCTATCAACTGGACGATGTTTTCTTCGTGGTGGTTTCTGTTTCTCTAGATAAATTCAACGCACTACGCAAACAGATAGAGTTTGAGTATCAAACCAGCCTGTTTTTTACTTCGGCTCCCGTCTCTCCAGAAACTGAATTAACCCAATCGGTGAAATTGGCTCCGGGTCTCTATGTCACCGTGGATCCAGCCAAGTTCTTGCTCGATAACAAGCTGCGCTCAATATGGAATGAGATTAGCTTCTCTTTTGGGCTAGCCGCTTTAGTAACGGTTATTCTGTTGTTGATGTTACTTTCTCGCAGCGTGATTAACCCAATCGCAAGGCTAGAACGCCAGCTTAGACAAGTGGAAAAGCGCCAAAGAACAAACATTGAGCGCCAGAGTAGCAACGATGAAATTGGTCGTCTTTCTGAGCGGTTTTACGATATGTATCAAGAGCTTGATAATACGTACCAGCAAACTAAGATATTGGCGGAGAACGACCCTCTGACCAAAATTGCCAATCGCCACCAATTTCAATCGTTCGTCCAGCGAGCTTTGCCAGAGACTAACCCCACCAGCAATACGTGGATCCTTTACTTGGATCTCGATAACTTTAAGTTCGTTAATGATAAGTATGGGCACCAAGTTGGTGACTCTATCTTGATCGCATTTTCAGAGCGAATCACGACATTATGTAGCGAATATCAGACTCGCCATTTTGCTCACTGTATGCCTGCTCGCCTGTCCGGCGATGAATTTGTGGTTTTCATCAACGCTCCTGCGGCGTCAGGTAACATTGAGCGCTCCTTCTCAGAGCAACTACTAGAGCCATTGCAGCAAGGGTTTGTAACTCGTGCTGGCAATTTTCCTATCACGGTTAGCATTGGCGTTGCGACTTACCCAGACGATGGCGTCGAGATAGAGAAACTACTGTCGAGTGCCGATACTGCGATGTATCAGGCAAAGCGTGCAGGAAAAAATCAGTCAGCCTACTATTCTCGCGACTTAGACAAGGTCATTCAGCGTCAAGCTAATATCGAGCGAGCGCTGCGCGATCAAAACTATGATGAAGAGTTCAGCCTCGTATACATGCCTTATATGAATGCGCATGGAGATACTGTTGTCGGCTTCGAAGTACTGCTTCGCTGGCACTCAAAACAGTTGGGGTTTGTCGCTCCCGATGAGTTTATCCCTATTGCTGAGCAAACTGGACTATTCGAACAAATAGATAGATGGGTGATTGAGCATGCCTTTGGCGCTTTTGACCAACTGCAATCTCAATTTGAGTATCCCGTTCAGCTGTCAATTAACCTCTCTTCTGCCGGTATCGAATCGACTCACTTAGCCGAGTTTATTGATCACCACGCAGACGTGAACAATATTCCTCCCTACTTAATTGATTTTGAAATCACAGAGACGTTTGAGTCAGGCTCGCAAGGCTTTCCTCTGCTTAATGAACTGTCTCGAATGGGCTATATGTTAGCGATAGATGATTTTGGCTCAGGTTTCACCTCTATAACTCAGCTAGTTCAGTACCCGACTCAAAAAATAAAACTGGATAAAGGTTTCCTAGAGACTTTGATTGCAACTGACAACCAGAACATAGTAAAACCTGTTATTGAGCTATGCCACGCACAAGGCAAACAAGTAACGGCCGAAGGCATTGAGACACAAGCCATGCACCAGTGGTTAGTTGAAGCTGAGTGCGACCTTTTACAAGGCTACTATTTTGGCAAACCGATGCCACTAGAAGAGCTCGGTGTGTGGTATAAAAGCCATCAAGCCCGATGGGGTGCATCAACAGAAAAAGCGCTAGCAAAATAACGATAAGAAAGAGAATCATGAAAACAGTCATTATCGCGTCACTCAACCCAGCTAAAATTAACGCAGTAAAAAGTGCTTTTGAAGCGGCTTTCCCACAGCAAGAATTTGACTTCAAAGGCGTCAGCGTTGCGAGTGGTGTTGCTGATCAGCCGATGAGCAATGAAGAGACCTATCAAGGTGCCATCAATCGTGTTTGCAATGCAACTCAAGCTATCTCAGAGGGCGATTTTTATGTCGGCTTAGAAGCGGGAATTGAAGGCAATGTAACCTTTGCTTGGATGGTGATTGAATCTAACGGTCAACGCGGCGAATCCCGATCCGCTAGCCTGATGCTACCGCCGCAAGTTATTGAGAAACTTGCACACGCTAACGAGCTAGGTGATGTTATGGACGAGGTATTTGGTACCGACAACATCAAACAGAAGGGAGGCGCTATTGGACTGCTTACCCATAACCAACTCACGCGAAGCTCCGTTTATCATCAAGCGCTGATCTTGGCTCTGATCCCATTTGTAAACCCAGAACACTTCCCAAGTCACTAACCTGTAATAAAGCGAAATTGGTGACTCTGATAACCATATGATAGAAAGCAAAAACGCTAGCCGAGGCTAGCGTTTTTTAGATTGTACTTACGGGTAGACCCACTTACTTCAGCAACAACTGGGCAATCTCTTGCTTTTCTTGTTCCGATTTGGCTTTTAGCTCATTCGAACCGCGAGTGATGGTTGCAACACCGACTCCCAGCATTTGGCTGATTTGTCGCTGAGAAAGATCGCCCTTCATCAGTTCACACAGAATATTTACGCGAGCGACTAAAGCTTCACGCTCATCAGGGGTCATCATCATGGTCAGTAGTAGCTCATGCTGATCATTTTCAGCGGCACTCTTTACTAAATCCATCAACTCTTGCCAATTACTGTACTCTGGTTGTGGTGCCATATCCCTACACTTATCTCTTGTTGTCATTCTATTAAACAAAGGCAGACGCGCTGCGACTGCCTTTTAATGTATACCGAAACCCTATAGTGAATCCAATTTAAAAAAGAATTCCATCAGTAATCACTGGTTTAGGTTTGACGGTTAGTATTTTGCGTCACGCTCATGGGCTGCTAAGAATTGCCCCTGCTCACCCAAAATATCTCGATAGTAAGTTTCGAACATCAAGATATTTTGTACGTAACCACGCGTCTCTTTAAACGGAATCATCTCGATAAAAGCAAACGCATCCAACTTACCCTCACTACGAGAGCGCCACTGTTTTACTCGATGTGGACCCGCATTGTAAGCCGCTAAAGCGAAAATACGGTTGTTGTCGTATTGATTCAGCAAACCATCAAGATAATGACTGCCAATCTCAATATTCTTGCCTACGTTATACAGATCCTCACGTCCTTGATACTTCAGCTTGTATTTTTTAGCCGTGTATTTGGCTGTCGCAGGCATAATTTGCATGATCCCGCGTGCACCAACCGGAGATTGAGCCTCGCTGTCCAGTGCACTCTCTTGGCGCGCTAGCGACATCAAGGTCACTGGATCAATGTCATGCTTCTCAGCGTAGAAGTTGAACCACCACTTATGCGCAACAGGGAAGCGTAATTCCAGGTTGTCCCACATTTTGGCAGAAATGCTCGCGGTAACCGTTAGATGGTTCCAACCTTGACGAGAGGCGTACGCAGCCAACATGGATTTCTGCTCTTTACTTGAGTTTGCCAGTAACCAACGCCACTCACTCTTAGCCGCAGCAATTTTATCGCGTGTAATCAGCTCATCAATACGCACCAACGCAGTATCAAATGGCTTTACAACTTGCGAATTATACGTCAATGAAGACGTTTCATAGCGCACTGGTTTATCAAGCTGTTTTGCCGCAGCAACGCTGTAGAAATTACGCTGACCAAGAATATCAGTGAGTCGTTTATTACCCTCAGTTTCTTGCCCCGATGCTAGCTCAGCTCGGCCACGCCAGTACTGCCAACGAATCGAACTTTGGTGTTTATCATCTAGCTTGCTAATCCAGTGCTGCAAACCTGCCCAATCAGCATGTTGAATCGCAAGGCGAGCACGACGCTCTATCAATACTTGCTTAGAAGAGGTCTCTATTGCTTGATCTCGCCAAGCCATCATCTCCTCAGAGTCGGTATTGATCAGACGAAACGCCAAGTAATCAGCTAGTTGCTGAGTCTTCTCTTTAGAAAACTTCTGGCCTTCGATCACTTTATCAAATGCCTTTTGTGCCGCTTTGGCATCTTTGCGTGCCAGCTTCTGGAACCCTAGCTCGGTCTGCTTTTGATAGAACTCGTTCACCTTATGCTTTTTAGCAAAGCTCGCCACGCTCTCTGGCTTGCTGAACAGGACTTTCATCTCTTTGCCTTGTTTAACAGCCTTGTCGCTATCAAACTGCTTAAGCAGATAATTCATCAGCTTGCCGTTACGCTGTTCAAAAGCCAGTAGCAACCTATCAAGAATCAACTCATCGCTACGCAGCCCTGCTTTATCCCAGGCCGAAAACAGGGGATCACAGCTATCATCGATACCATTACCACTCAGCCAAAGCTGTTTCGCCCCCTTATAAGCAAGTTCATGATTACCTTGCTCATAATGTGCTCGGTAATAGATACACTGATACTTTTCACCAGTCGGTTCTTGAGGTTGAAATTCGAGAATCGTCGACCACTTTTTCTGAGACTCTAACGACGCCAAATATGGTGCTCGAATACGATTAGAGAATGGAAGACCTCGGTTGCTCTCGATAAATGTTTCAACCTCTTGCGGAGTTCGCTTACCCAGGTCAATCAAGAAGGCTCGGTAATCCGTATATGGCGTCAAAGGGTATGTTTGAATTTTAGAACGCAACTTGGCATATGCCTTAAGGTCACGCTTATCCAATACGTCTTGTGCTTGGTCGTATGTATCACGCTGCATTTCTAGCTCAGAAGCACGGCTCGCCATAGCCTCTGGAGCCAATAGAATAGAAGGCAAAACTACTGATGCAGCAACAGCAATTTTTCTATTGAGAAGTCGGAAAAACATTCGCTCTTTCCTTAGTGCGTGTTTGAATACGTGACGGCTATTTACGCCCTACATCACATCAAATGTAAAGAGTTTGAGTGTAAATATTATTAAAGTTTAACACTTCACCTCAAAAGCGTTTGAAATCTGCTTTTAGTGAGATTTTTGACAATAAAAAGCCAAGATTTATCCCTGAAAAGCCTTTTCATCTCGGGGAGTAACATCTTTGGACAGATTGGTATAAAATAATCGTTTATTTTGAACAATAAGTAGGAACGATCGGCAATGGCTGAATACGTATATACCATGTCGCGAGTGAGCAAAATTGTGCCACCAAAGCGTCAAATTCTGAAAGACATCTCTCTAAGCTTTTTCCCTGGTGCCAAAATTGGTGTTTTAGGTCTGAATGGTGCAGGTAAATCAACACTGCTACGTATCATGGCCGGTATTGATACAGACATCGATGGTGAAGCTCGTCCACAGCCAGGTCTAAATGTAGGTTACCTACCTCAAGAGCCTGTTCTTGATGAATCTAAAACAGTTCGTGAAATCGTTGAAGAAGCTGTTTCAGACGTTGCTGGCGCAATGAAGCGCCTAGACGAAGTATACGCAGCTTACGCAGAACCAGACGCTGACTTCGATGCGCTAGCAAAAGAGCAAGGTGAACTTGAATCTCTTATCCAAGCAAAAGACGGTCACAACCTAGAGAACGCTCTAGAGCGTGCAGCAGATGCACTTCGTCTTCCTGAGTGGGATGCTAAGATCGAACACCTATCGGGTGGTGAGCGTCGTCGTGTTGCTATCTGTCGTCTACTTCTAGAGAAGCCAGACATGCTTCTACTAGACGAACCAACTAACCACCTGGATGCAGAATCTGTAGCGTGGCTTGAGCGCTTCCTAGTGGATTACAACGGCACTGTTGTGGCAATCACCCACGACCGTTACTTCCTAGATAACGCAGCTGGCTGGATCCTAGAACTTGACCGTGGTGAGGGTATTCCATGGGAAGGTAACTACACTTCTTGGCTAGAGCAAAAAGATGCACGTCTACAACAAGAAGCGTCTCAAGAGAAAGCTCGCCAGAAGACCATCGAGAAAGAACTTGAGTGGGTTCGTCAAAACCCGAAAGGTCGTCAGTCTAAATCTAAAGCGCGTATGGCTCGTTTTGAAGAACTACAAAGCGGCGATCGTCAGAAGCGTAACGAAACTAACGAGCTATTCATCCCGCCAGGTGAGCGTCTAGGTGACAAAGTTATCGACGTGAAGAACCTGACTAAGTCTTTTGACGGCCGTGTTCTTATCGATGACCTATCGTTCAGCATGCCTAAGGGTGCTATCGTTGGTATCATTGGTGCTAACGGCGCGGGTAAATCAACGCTATTCAAGATGCTAAGCGGTACAGAACAACCAGACTCAGGTACTGTTGAGCTAGGTGAAACAGTGAAACTGGCATCGGTTGACCAATTCCGTGACAGCATGGATGACACGAAGACGGTATTCCAAGAGATCTCTGAAGGTGCTGATATCATTAAGATCAACAACTTCGAAATCCCAGCTCGTGCTTACTGTTCTCGCTTCAACTTCAAAGGTTCAGACCAACAAAAGATCATCGGTGAACTTTCTGGTGGTGAACGTAACCGTGTTCACCTGGCTAAGCTACTTAAGACTGGCGGTAACGTACTGCTACTCGATGAGCCAACCAACGACCTTGATGTTGAGACACTACGTGCGCTAGAAGAAGCACTACTAGAGTTCCCTGGCTGTGCAATGGTTATCTCGCACGACCGTTGGTTCCTAGACCGTATCGCTACGCATATCATTGACTATCGTGATGAAGGTCAAGTTAACTTCTACGAAGGTAACTACAATGAATACATGGAATGGCTGAAGAAGACTCTTGGTCCTGAAGCAGCTGAACCACACCGTATCAAATACAAGCGTGTAACTAAGTAAGTTTCGCTTGTAATTTATTCTAAGGCCGCTAAATTAGCGGCCTTATATGATACGACATTCCAAACCTATAGATGAGGAAGTATCTATGATAGAAAGGCGTCGATTCTCAAGGATTGTTTATCAAGTCGCTACCAAATTAATCCAAGATACCTTAGTGGTTGATGGCACGATACAAGACTTGTCACTACAAGGCTTACTGATAGATTGTGAAAACCATCATCAATTAGACCATCACTTGCCTGTTCAACTTAGTTTTCAATTAACAGACAGTGATATCGACATTCAACTAGAAGCCTCTATTGTCTCTACCATCAATACCTCAGTGCGCTTACGCATAGAGCATTTAGATATTGATAGTATCAGCCACCTTAAGCGCCTTGTGGAGCTGAACGTTGGTGATGATGAGTTACTTTATCGAGAAATAGAACATCTAACAGATTTAGGCGAAGAGTCAGCAGAATAAAGCACGCTCTTCGAATTATTTTTATTTAATACGTCATCATGTCTCAGAAAATTTCGATTACTGTTCCTTCTAGCCAAGGGGAGCAGACATTTTACTTCGGCCGTAAAGCCGTGCTCTTTTGCACCTCTGCAATCCTTTCCGTTCCCCTTTTAATTATCGGTGCAATCTATCTACATTACGACGGTCAGCAGAAGCTATCTGCATCTGAACAACACGCCTCTGATCAGGCCCATGATGCACAGAAGCTGATCGAGACTTTGATTGTTGAGAAAGACAATATGGAGTTTATGTACGATGAGCAGATTGAAACCAATCACTCATTAGCACAAGCTCTAACGGAAAAAGAAGGCACTATTCAACTGCTCGGCAAGCGAGTATTCGACGTTGAGTCAGTACTTGGCCTTGCCGATGAAGAACTGGTTAACGATGATACCTCTCTTGAAGAGCGAATCGACGCCGCGGCCATTGACTCAGCGGTACGTGCAACCATGTTCCGCTTAATCCCTAACGATAGCCCAATGGCTTATCAGCGCATCTCATCATCATACGGGAGTCGTATTAACCCTATTACAGGCAAGCGTCATACCCACACCGGTATCGATCTCACCTGTAAACGCGGTGAAGATATTCTTGCACCTGCTGACGGCGTAATTGAAACCGTGCGCCCGAGTAAGAAAGGCTTTGGTAATTTCCTGACCATGCGCCACTCTTTTGGCTTCATGAGCTCTTACGCTCACCTGCAGAAGTTTAAGGTTCGCAGCGGTCAGTTTGTGAGTAAGGGGGATGTGATTGCGAGCTGTGGTAACTCAGGAAATTCAACAGGCCCACACCTGCATTACGAAGTACGATTCTTGGGGCGCTCTTTGAATCCACAATACTTGATGGACTGGACGCCAGAGAACTTTAACTACGTGTTTGAGAAAGAGAAGAAGGTGAAGTGGGGGCCACTGGTTCAGTTGATCGATAATGTTGTACGTCTGCAAATCAACCTGACTAACGTGCCTTACACCAACTCGTCGATGGAAACCGTATCGAGTGATGAGACCAAGGCAAAGGCAACACTCGCAACCAACTAACGCTTAAGAGCTTTTAGCCTATGATGATCTTTTTACCTACAATAGGCCAATTACTTTTAAATCAATGATAGTTAAATAAAAAAGAGCCACCCATGTTAGGTAGCTCTTTTTCTATTTATGCTTTACTCAGTGTTATTTGAGCTAACTCTAGCGCAGGCTAGCCGCGATGAATCGAGTCATGTGCTTGCTTAAGAAGGCTTTGGCTCTCTTGCAAGAACTGCTGAGAGTAATCACCAAACCACTCGCTCACTTCATTGAAGCTTTCCACGAATTGAGCCTTGTCTTTGCCTTCCAGAATCTTCAGGGCTTCACCAAAGCAGTGGTGGAAGCGGCGAATCATCGCAATGTTCTCGTCTGAAGAGAGAATAATATCCCCATACAGGTTCGGGTCTTGGGCAAATAGACGACCAACCATCGCAATCTCAAGACGGTAGATCGGCGAGCTTAGCTGCAGCAGACGATCAATATTTGGATTCTCTTTGCTAAGGTGTAGGCCGTAAGCAAATGAAGTGAAGTGGCGCAGCGCTTGGATTAACGTCATACCGTGATCGTGTTCTTGAGCATCCATGCTGCATAGGCTTGCACCCCAGATAGCGAATTGCTCTAACAACCATTGGTAGCTTTCTTGACCGCGGCCATCACTGTAAACAATCACCTGCTTCGCAAGGCTTGGTACATCCGGGCCGAACATTGGGTGTAGACCCACTACAGGGCCTTGGTGAACCGCTAACATGCGTTGTAATGGCTTAGACTTGATCGATGTTAAGTCACAAAGAATACAGTCACTAGGCAAGTTGCCCAGCTTATCAATCACGCCTTCTGTCAGATGGATTGGAACAGTAACCACAACAAGACCAGCATCTTTCAGCAACTCATCAGCCTTGTCCCAGTCTTTGCTTCCTAGCACTTTTACATCGTAACCAGATAGCTTGAACATACGGCCAAATAGACCGCCCAGCTGGCCGTTACCGCCGATAACAACAACTGAACGCAGCTCAGGGTTCAAGCACTTAAAGCCAGAATCCTTTTCACTTGCGTACGACTCACGCATAGTACGACGCAGAATGTCTTCAATAAGCTGTGGCGGCACACCTAATTTTTCAGCCTCTGCACGGCGAGATGCAAGCATCGCCGCCTCACGCTCAGGCACATAAATCGGTAAACCGTGCTCGCTTTTCACCTCACCTACTTTCTCAACCAGCGCCAAGCGCTGAGCAAGAAGCTCTAACATCTGTTTATCGACAACGTCAATTTGGTCGCGTAATTCGTTCAGTTCAACGGCCATTCTTCTTCCTTTCTAATCCTTAAGCCTCGATTTGTGCGGGCACTAGCCTTTTAGTCGATTTTCCAAGAATGGGACTAGTTCCGTGTGTGCACGCTTCAATAGTGCCTCAGTTGAATCCCAATTGATACACGCGTCGGTAATTGAAACGCCGTATTTCATCTGATCGAGAGGAATGTCAGAAGATTGGTTGCCCTCGTTAAGGTGACTTTCAATCATCAAACCGATAATTGATTTGTTGCCTTCACGAATTTGGTGGATTACGTCTTCAGCAACTAGCGGTTGACGACGGAAGTCTTTGCGAGAGTTAGCATGGCTACAATCAACCATAAGTGCAGCACCTAGACCTGCTTTTGATAGCTCTTCTTCACACTCATGCACCGAAACAGAATCGTAGTTAGTTTGCTTACCACCACGAAGAATCACATGGCCATTTGGGTTACCTTGAGTTGTAAGTAGCGCAACTTGACCTTCACGGCTGATACCCATGAAACGGTGGCTTGAAGAGGCTGCTTGCATCGCGTTAATCGCAGTACCTAGGTTGCCATCAGTACCGTTTTTGAAGCCGATTGGCATAGATAGACCACTTGCCATCTCACGGTGAGTTTGAGATTCAGTAGTACGAGCACCGATCGCCGCCCAGCTAAATGTGTCTGCTAGGTATTGTGGGCTGATTGGGTCAAGAGCTTCAGTCGCTAGTGGGATTTCCATCTCTGCCAGTTCAACCAGCAGTTCACGACCTACGTGAAGACCATGCTCGATATCAAATGTGCCGTCTAGATGTGGGTCATTGATTAGACCTTTCCAACCAACGGTTGTACGCGGTTTTTCGAAGTACACGCGCATTACGATGTACAGTTGATCACTTAGTTCTTCAGAAAGTGCTTTCAGGCGTTTTGCGTACTCTTTAGCAGCTTCAACATCATGAATCGAACAAGGACCACACACCACTAGCATGCGGTGATCTTTCTTGTGGATGATGTTGGCGATAGTTTGACGAGACTCTTGAATAAAACGACGAGCATTATCACTCAGAGGTAATTTTGCTTTTAACTCGTCTGGAGTAATCAGTACCTGTTCGTCGATGATATTGACATTGCTTAATTCACTTTTCTGCATAACTCAACCTGTATTCTTTTCTTTACACCCAAGCAACCAATATGGGCTAACAATCTTTGAAAACTAAAATAACAGCTATAGAAACGATTGCAAGTGTAAATAATAAAAAACATTCAATGTAAAAATAAATTTACACCCTAGATTTATGGAAAGAAAACAAGAAAAGAGTTAGAAATCAGTCTTTATAGATACAAAAAAGGCGATATTTCTCATATCGCCTTAGCAAAACTTAAAAAGTGTCTATTTATTGCCCGTTATCTAAAACACGCTTCATCTGCTCAGAAGCCTCTTTCCATCGAACATCTGACTGTAGCGTTGAAAGGTCGAAGGTGTGTTTTTTCAATAAAGAGTGCGCAAGGGGAACACTTTGTATCTCTAGGTTATCTAAAGCCTCTATTTGTGCATCTCGCTTATTACACATCAACACCATGTTGCATCCAGCATCCAACGCGGCTTGTGCTCTTTGTGCCGGACCACCCATGATCGCCGCACCTTCCATCGTCAAATCATCAGAGAAAACTGACCCTTTAAATCCAAGTTGTTTTCTCAACACCTCTTGTAACCAATAGTGTGAACCGCTGGCTGGTTTATCATCATAGTGAGAAAAAACCACATGTGCAGGCATCATCGCATCCAAAATGCCAGCCTCAATTTGAGCCTTAAAGATCGCCATGTCAGTTTCAAAGATATCTTCTCTTGGATCATAAGGTGTCTCTAGGTGAGAGTCTGCAATCACACCGCCATGACCTGGAAAGTGTTTGCCCGTCGTAGCCATTCCGACGCTTTTCATCCCACGGATAAAGGCGCTACTGTGACGGACAATAGTATCGATGTCCTCACCGAAGGCACGATTGCCAATTGCTTTGCATTGATGACCTTTGTCCAATACTGGCGCGAAGCTCAAATCGATATCATGAGCCACTAATTCTGCTGCCATCAACCAACCAGCTTGCTCAGCCAATTGTTCACCGTTGCTGTGTTTCGCGAACTCTTGCGCTGCAGGAATAATGGAGAAACCATCGCGAAAGCGTTGTACTCGGCCGCCCTCTTGATCGACACCAATGAGAATAGGTCGTTTAGCCGCTTTTCGGATCTCTTTGGTTAGTGCCGCTAGCTGCTTGCTGTCATGATAGTTACGAGCAAAAAAGATCAACCCACCTACGGCTGGATGCTCAAGAATTTCTCTATCTTCAGCAGTGAGCTCGTAGCCTTCAACATCTACCCACAACGGTCCCATATTTATCCCTTACTAAGCCAAAATTGATAATCTTCACGAGGTTATTCCGTTTGAATTTGCATTACAATGTTTTTAATTCACGGTCAGAAGAGTTTAGGAATGGATCATAAAGAGCTATACATCGGGGTTATGTCTGGGACCAGTATGGACGGTATCGACACCGCTTTAGTCAGTATCAACGACCAGCAAATTAGGTTGATTGCCCACGACGAATTCCCTATGCCCGAAGAGACAAAAAAACAACTACTCGATGTCTGTATCGGCCAGCAGACCAACCTGATCGCGATAGGCGAGCTTGACCACCAGCTTGGTCATTTATTTGCAGATGCGGTTCTACAGCTGCTATCAAAGCATGATATCTGCGCCTCTCAAATCACCGCAATTGGCAACCATGGCCAAACCGTATTTCACCAGCCTAGTGGGAATCACCCATTTACTATGCAGTTAGGTGATGCCAATATCATTGCGACGAAAACCAATATTGATGTTGTAGCTGATTTTCGTCGCAAAGACATGGCGTTGGGTGGGCAAGGAGCCCCTTTGGTACCTGCATTTCATCGAACCATATTTGAGGCCAAAGAGAGCAGCGTAGTGGTACTGAACATTGGTGGCATATCGAATATTTCAGTACTTCAACCAGACAAACCAACGCTAGGTTATGACACAGGCCCGGGCAACATGTTGATGGATGCTTGGATAAACAAACACTGCGGTAAAAAGTACGACCAAGATGGCGAGTTTGCTCGCAGTGGCCAAGTAAATTCGGCGCTACTGAATTTACTGCTTGAAGAAGCCTACCTTGCCGAGCTACCACCAAAAAGCACAGGGCGAGAGCTGTTCAATCTGCCGTGGATGGAAAATAAATTAAAGGCATTACCAGAAATATCGGAACCCGATGTACAGCGCACCCTTTGTGAGTACAGCGCCATCACCATAGCTAATGAAGTCGTGAAGCATCAATCTGGCTCATCCCCTGCTTTATATGTATGTGGTGGAGGTGTCAGAAACCCACTTTTGATGGAGCGCCTTGCGAAGCTGCTTCCTGACTGGCAAGTGAGTTCGACTTCCGCTAAAGGAGTCGATGCCGATTACATGGAAGCCATGGCATTTGCATGGCTGGCTCAACGTTACGTACATAAGCTACCAAGCAACCTTCCCGAGGTGACAGGAGCTTCACAAAGCGCTTCTCTTGGCGTGCTGTACCGCGCAAACTGACCATCAATAGAGATTAGATTTAAGGATATTTATGAGTAACGACGCTCTTATTTCAGCACTATCACACTTAGTCTCTGAGGGTAGAAACCCTGAAACCATGGACATTGATCTGCTCTCCTCTCTGGAAGTAGTAGAGAAAATCAACCAACAAGACAAACAGGTACCACTCGCCATCGAAAGTGAGCTACCACAGATAGCCAACGCAGTTGACCATATCGCCGACGCCTTTCGTAATGGCGGTCGCCTTATCTATATGGGCGCTGGCACCAGTGGCCGACTCGGCGTACTCGACGCTTCAGAGTGCCCACCGACATTTGGCGTTTCCGACCAGCTCGTTATCGGACTAATTGCAGGAGGCCCAGAAGCGATATTAAAAGCGAAAGAGGGAGCAGAAGACTCACTCACTCTCGGTGTTGAGGATCTTAAAGCCATTCACTTTAATGCCAAAGATGTCGTCGTTGGCATTGCAGCGAGCGGTCGCACTCCGTATGTGATTGGTGCGCTCAAATACGCCAATGAGATTGGCGCGACCACAGTGTCACTCTCTTGTAACCCTGACTCACCTATCGCTCAGTTGGCTAAAATTCCTATCAGCCCAGTGGTGGGCCCTGAAGCGCTCACTGGCTCGACCCGTCTCAAATCAGGCACCGCTCAAAAACTGGTGCTCAACATGCTGACCACTGCCAGTATGATCCGCATTGGCAAAAGCTATCAAAACCTAATGGTGGATGTTAAAGCCACCAATGAGAAACTAGTGGCGCGCGCTGCCCGTATTGTTATGCAAGCTACGGATTGCGACAAAGAGGTAGCAAGAGAAACGCTAGAGAAGACCAGCTACGACGTGAAACTGGCAATCTTAATGATACTCACCGGACTAGACCTAGAAGTCGCGAAGCAACAACTTAAGAAACAAGATGGATTCCTTCGTAAAGCGGTTGAACATAACCAGTCTAACTAGTAACACAGCCAAAGTCGCAGCGAGCTTGCAATGCTGAATACAAAAAGCACCGACGAATCGGTGCTTTTTTGGTGATGTGTGTCAGCTTAGTGCTCGTTTGAGAATTCATCCCAGCCTCGTTGCCACTCCATACGAAAGCGCTGCGCATCTTCAGTACCAGAACAGACACCTTCATAAACCTGACCAGAAAGACCGATCTGATAAGCATGGTTAGGGTTACAGTATTCACTGACACCTTGGTAGTAACCTTCGCTGTATGCCGCTTGATCGACTGCGCCTAGCTTAGTCATCTCAGAATAGGAACGCTGAGTGTTACCTCTTACGCCATCACGGTAGCCAATCTCTTGCCAATTTCCCTCAGCTGCTAAGTCTTGCACGTTTGTCGCGCACCCTGCCATACCTAGAGCCAATAGCAAGGCTACGGTTACTTTCTTCATTTGAATCCCTTATCTTCTTATTATTCATTAGGTGCTATCACTAGCCGACGTATCTCGATTCTCCGCTTAACCCGCTAAAATGTCCACTGCTTCCCCTAAGTCGCCGCTTAGTTCGAGACAAAACCACTTAACCTGACACCCAACCGCTTAACCGGCACCCAACCGCTTAACAAATCTGAAAACCACTCAATCAACCACAGCGCCACTTAAATCGCTATACGACCACTAACGTCTTAAGCACAAGCTTCTCGCCAACTGCTCGCTTATTATCCACCCTGACTTAATTAATACATTCAGGGATAACAGATTATGATGTGGTTTCTAACCTGTGTTGCGGCACTCATCGGCGGTTACTTTCTTTATGGCACTTTCATTGAGAAGGTGTTCGGCATAAACGAAAAACGCCAAACTCCGGCTCATACAAAACAAGATGGTGTGGATTACGTTCCAATGTCGACACCAAAGGTTTACCTTGTACAACTGCTTAACATTGCAGGTGTTGGTCCAATCTTCGGCCCTATCATGGGTGCCTTATACGGCCCAGCAGCAATGCTTTGGATTGTGCTCGGTTGTATCTTCGCAGGTGCCGTACACGACTACTTCTCAGGTATGTTATCTATCCGTAATGGCGGTGCTTCGGTTCCAACCATCACAGGACGTTACCTAGGCAATGGCGCAAAACACTTTATGAATATCTTTGCCATTGTTCTGCTTCTTCTTGTGGGCGTGGTATTCGTATCAGCTCCAGCAGGCATGATCACGAACCTAGTAAACGACCAAACTGATTTCGCGATGTCTTCAACAACGATGGTTGTGGTTATCTTCGCTTACTACATCATCGCAACAATTGTCCCTGTTGATAAAATCATTGGTCGCTTCTACCCACTGTTCGGCGCACTGCTTATCTTTATGTCTGTTGGCCTAATCACAGCAATTGGCTTCTCCGATGAACACCAAATCATGGGTGGTTTTGAAATCAGCGACATGTTCACTAACATGAACCCGAACGACCTACCACTTTGGCCTGCCCTATTCATCACTATCGCTTGTGGTGCTATCTCTGGCTTCCACGCAACTCAGTCTCCACTGATGGCACGTTGCATGGAAAATGAGAAGAACGGTCGCTTCGTATTCTACGGTGCAATGATTGGTGAAGGCATCATCGCTCTTATCTGGTGTGCACTTGCACTATCGTTCTTCGGTTCAGTTGAGTCACTATCTGAAGCAGTAGCAAATGGTGGTCCAGGTAACGTTGTATACAGCGCTTCATTTGGCCTACTGGGTGTATTTGGCGGTATCCTTGCTTTCCTTGGTGTGGTTATCCTACCAATCACTTCTGGTGACACTGCATTCCGTTCAAGCCGTCTTATCCTTGCTGAATACTTCAACATGGAACAGAAGACACTGCGTAACCGCCTACTGATGGCGCTACCGCTGTTCGTTATCGGTGGTATCCTGACTCAAGTTGATTTCGGTATCATCTGGCGCTACTTCGGTTTTGCTAACCAATCAACAGCAGTAATGATGCTGTGGACAGCGTCAGCTTACCTACTACGTCACAACAAACTGCACTGGGTAACGACGGTTCCAGCTATCTTCATGACGTCTGTGTGTATCACATTCATCCTGAACAACAGCCAACTGGGCTTCGGTCTACCAATGCAAATCTCAACTATCGTTGGTGTGATTAGTGCACTAGGTGTTGCAGCTTACGTGATTAAGATTTCAAAAGGCAAAGGCGAAACTGACCTTGCTGATGAAGAAAAAGAAGCAAAAGGCGTGACTAAAACAGCCTAGCTTATCGGGTGCAACCCCCTTCGCTTGCTCCACCTTAAATTAAGGTTGGAAACTCTACAAAGCCCATCCTAGTGATGGGCTTTGCGTTACTGGGTAGATGGCCCTTAAACTATACCTATAACTAATGCGGTATTACCTAGTGCTTAAAGCTTATGTCGCTTCGCCTTAACCCATGCAGAACTTTTTATTAGTGGATATATGGAACTGATTCTCTCGCTACTTCAACAAACCTGTGTCTATTTAGTACTGGCTTATATGATCAGCAAAACACCGCTGATCCTGCCACTGCTGAGTATCTCTTCACGACTCAGTCATAAAGTCAGTTGTTATATCCTGTTCTCACTGTTCTGTATTATGGGCACTTACTTTGGCTTGCAGATCAACGATGCCATCGCTAACACGCGCGCAATGGGGGCGGTAATGGGCGGTCTGTTTGGTGGGCCTGTAGTTGGCTTTGCCGTCGGTTTAACTGGCGGTATCCATCGCTACACCTTAGGCGGATTCACAGACCTTGCATGTGCCATATCGACCACAGCGGAAGGCCTAATCGGTGGCTTATTGCACGTCTATCTGGTGCGTAAGAACAAAGCGAGTCAGCTGTTCAATCCGATGGTGGTGTTTTCCGTGACCCTGTTTGCTGAAATCATTCAAATGCTGATTCTGTTGGCGGTCGCTAAACCATTCGCCCAAGCCTACGCACTGGTGTCCGACATTGCAGCGCCAATGATCATTGCAAACTCAGTCGGCGCTGCGTTGTTCATGAGCATCATCCAAGACAGAAAAACCATCTTTGAAAAATACTCTGCGACCTTTTCGCGCCGCGCGCTGACCATTGCCGAGCGCTCGGTTGGTATTCTTCATGGCGGCTTTAACTCAGACAACGCACAAAAGATTGTCCGTATTATTTATGAAGAGACCAACGTTGGCGCAGTGGCAATTACCGATAGAGAGAAGATTCTCGCGTTTGTCGGTATTGGTGATGAGCACCATATCCCCAATACTCCAATCTCCTCTCAGAGCACACTGACGGCGATGGAGAAGAACGACATCATCTACTTAGATGGTAAAGAGAACCCATATCAGTGTTCCCTCTCAGCAGATTGTAAGCTAGGCTCAGCTCTGATTATCCCACTGCGTGCGGGGAACGAGGTTGTCGGAACCATCAAGCTCTACGAACCGAAGCTTAAACTCTTTTCGACCATCAATATGTCGATGGGTGAAGGTATCGCTCAGCTGCTATCGAGCCAGATTCTGTTTAGCAACTATCAACAACAGCAAACCTTGCTGACGCAGGCTGAAATTAAACTACTGCATGCGCAAGTCAATCCACACTTCTTATTCAATGCTCTGAATACCATCAGTGCAGTCACAAGGCGTGAACCAGATAAAGCGCGAGAGCTGATTCAGCATTTATCACACTTCTTTAGAAGTAACCTCAAACAGAACATCAACACCGTCAAACTGAAAGATGAGTTAGCGCACGTTAATGCCTACCTCACGATCGAGAAAGCGCGTTTTACCGATCGCTTAGAAATTGAATGGGATATTGACCCTCAGCTTTATGAGGTCGAACTACCAAGCTTTACCCTTCAGCCCCTGGTTGAGAACGCCATCAAGCACGGGATATCTAATCTTCTTGAGGGGGGAACAGTGAAAATCTATAGCGAACTCCATCAAGGCAGCTACCGAATCACCGTAGAAGACAACGCAGGCAGCTACGAAAAGCCAAGTAGCGATCATGTAGGCTTAGGTATGGAGATCGTGGACAAACGTCTAACCAATTTCTTTGGACAAGACTCAGCTCTAAAAATAGAATCTCAGCCACAGCAATTTACGCGTATGAGCTTTATCATTCCAAAGGCGCTGTAACGCGCGATTCAACATAACAGCGTATACTGACACAGTAGATTGGAATTAAGGTATTTGGATGTTAAAGGCATTAGTCATAGATGATGAGCTGTTCGCTCGCGAAGAGTTGATTGAGCTGCTCACTGAAACAGAAAAAGTGGATGTGATAGGTCAAGCGAGTAATGCCATCGAAGGGCTAAAGCAGATCAACCACCTCAAGCCAGACGTCGTTTATTTAGACATTCAAATGCCGCAGATCACCGGTATCGAGCTACTGAGTATGCTCGACCCTGAGAACATGCCTTACGTAGTGTTCGTTACCGCTTACGACCAATATGCTATTCAAGCCTTTGAAGACAACGCCTTCGATTAACTCCTCAAGCCAGTTGAACCGTGTCGACTCAACAAAAGCGTTTCACGTTTATGTAAAGTGATTAAGCAGAGCCAACAACCGCCTGAACAAGACATCAATGCTATTGCGCCATCGCACTTAGAGCAGATTCCGTGTATCGGTCACAACCGCATTGTAATCATGGCAAGCCAAACGGTCGAATGCGCCTATTCTGACCTGAGTGGTGTTCACGTTCGCAGCGCGTCACAAACCGCCTCTTCTCAACTGACTCTAAAAGTCCTAGAAGAGAAGACCGATCTGATCCGTTGTCATCGCCAATATTTGATAAATATAAAAGCGATCCAAGAGATCAAGCTTCTGGAAAACGGTCTTGCGGAGATCATCACTCTAACTGGCTTTGAGGTACCTGTTAGTCGTCGCTACCTGAAAACTCTCAAAGAGCAGCTTGGTATCCACTAACCTTTTCGTTCAATGAACTTCAACTCACTGAAAACAAGATCAAAAAAGCCAACCGCAAAGGTTGGCTTTTTAGTTCAAAACTTTCGTCAAACGCGATGACTAATCAACTTGTTTAATCTGAAGCTCTTTTGGTACTTCGAAGAACATATTCTCTTCGCGACCTTGGATCTCTTCGATGCCTTCAGCACCTAGCTCGCGGATACGATCTAGAATTTGATTAACCAGTTCTTCTGGCGCAGAAGCACCTGCCGTCACACCGACTTTCTTCTTGCCTTCAACCCACTCTGGTTGAATGTCTTCTGGGCAATCCGTTAAGTAGCCTGGAGTACCCAGTTTCTCAGCCAGCTCTTTCAAGCGTGTTGAGTTTGATGAGTTCTTAGAACCAACAACAATCACCACATCAACATCGTTCGCCATATCACGAACCGCATCTTGACGGTTTTGTGTTGCGTAGCAGATATCGTCTTTACGTGGGCCTTGGATCTCAGGGAACACGCGACGCAGCTCTTCGATCACATCCGCCGTCTCATCAACAGACAGTGTCGTTTGGCTTACGTAGTGAAGGTTGCTTGGATCTTTAACCACCAGCTTTGACACATCTTCTGGTTTTTCAACCAAGTACATACCACCAGTATCACTCGCGTATTGACCCATAGTGCCTTCAACTTCAGGGTGACCTGCATGACCAATCAGAACCACTTCCATATTTTTACGGCTCGCACGAGCCACTTCCATATGTACTTTGGTTACCAGAGGACAAGTCGCATCAAAAACCGTTAGGTCGCGCTCTTTGGCTTCTTTACGAACCGCTTGAGACACGCCGTGAGCAGAAAAGATAACAATGTTATCGTCTGGCACTTCATGAAGCTCTTCCACGAAAATCGCACCGCGTTGTTTCAAACCTTCGACTACAAAACGGTTATGCACCACTTCATGACGAACATAAATCGGTGGTTGATACAATTCCAGTGCGCGTTCCACGATACTGATCGCTCGATCAACACCGGCACAAAATCCACGCGGGTTAGCTAACATTATTTTCATTTTATTGCTCAGTTCTTTTATTGCGAATCGCTTACAGCGCGACCAAGATCATTCTACAGTTCGCGTTTAGCGAAGCGGGCATTCTACAGGGAAGCGCAAAGACAGTGAAGCTTCGAATTGTTGGCAAAGATGAATCGCCGTCTATTCTACCGCTAAGATGTTAACGTCAAACGTCACGTCTTGGCCTGCCAGTGGATGGTTAAAGTCCACAGTGACAGAGTCGCCAGCAATGTCCGTAATGATGCCTGGAATTTCCATACCATCACGACCAGAGAAAGCCATGATAGTGCCGACTTCAATCTCAGTGTCGCCAGCAAAACGTGCGCGATCCATGTGATGAACATTATCTGGGTTAGGCAAACCGAACGCATCTTCTGCTTTTAAATCAATCGACTTTTGCGTACCCGCTTCAAGTCCTAATAGGCACTGCTCAAAGTTCTCACTCAAGCTACCATCACCCATTACAAATTTAGCTGGCTTGCCCATGTTTTCAGTACTGTCAGCAACGGAACCGTCTTTCATCTTAATGGTAAAATGAAGTGTTACTGCTGAGTCATTCTTAATTGCTGTCACGTTACTTTCCTTGGGTTGTATCAATTATTATTTTTCCTCACAGAGGATAAACAAAAAGCGCCGCCGGAATCAACCGACAGCGCTTAGGGCTATTATATTCTGTGAGTCATTAAGTGACTTGTAGAGCTTATTTGCTCTCATCCTTTTTGCGGAATCCATCTAAGATGATCATCGCAGCACCGATACAGATACCCATATCAGCAAGGTTAAATGCAGGCCAGTGGTATGTACCCCAGTAGAAGTCTAAGTAATCCACAACAAAGCCGTGAACAACTCGGTCAAATACATTACCTACCGCACCACCAATGATGATTGCATAAGCGATGTTATTCCACTTCTCTGTCGCCGGCAGTTTACTCATCCAGTAGGTCAGCATACCCGTGACTACAAACGCAATACCTGTGAACAGCCAACGTTGCCAGCCACCTTGATCACTCAAAAAGCTGAAAGCAGCACCGTAGTTATGAACATACAAGAAGTTAAAGAATGGCAATACCTCAATACGGTTTGCCCAGCCGTAACCCATATTGTCCATCACAAACAGCTTGATGCCAATGTCCGCAAGAAAGACCAATAAAGCCAGCCATAACCAACGTACGCCCGACTGCTTTAGTGAAAAATCACTCATGCTTATTCCTATAAATCTATGAACTTCTCTATTCTATACAGCGAGATGCACACATGAAAGACCAATATGATGGCTGAACCTCCATCCGCTTTGATGTTGCGCGCCACTGCATAAAAATGACCAGCCGTATCACTCGGCATTTTATCCCAGCTAAAAATAACCCCAGTAGATACTGGGGCTATAAAAACTAAGCAAAGTTCAATTAATTGATCACTGCTCTAAATTATTGGTGTTGTAACAAGGCGACAAATTTACGAAGCTCCTGAGCATAGTTGTCCTATGTGATGGAGATGGTCCGACAATTCGGAGTAAATGCTGTCAACACAGTTACAATGCCAAGAATGACGAGCAATTATGCGAACTTACGCACTTCACCTTCACCAGCAACGTTAGTCACACAACGACCACACACTTTCTCGTGACCTTCGATTGTGCCAACGTCTGGCGTGTGGTGCCAACAACGGTCACACTTCTCGTTCTCTGTCGCTGCAACTTCAACGAATAGACCTTCAAGATCTGTCGCTTGTGCTGCATCGCTCTTCTCACTTAGAGGCTTAACAACCGCAGCTGAAGTTAGAAGAACAAAACGTAGTTCGTCTTCTAGCTTGTTGATTTTCGCCGCTAGTGCATCGTCTGCGTATAGAGTCACTTCAGCTTGCAGTGCGCCACCGATAGTTTTCTCTTTACGAGCGTCTTCAAGAAGCTTGTTCACTGCGCCACGAACAGATTGGATTTCAGTCCAGAATTCGTTGCTTAGCTCTTCGCCTTCCGCTAGACCAAATAGACCTTCGAACCACTCACCTGTGAATACGAACTTGTCACGTTGACCTGGCATCTCGTTCCAGATTTCGTCTGCTGTGAACGACATGATAGGAGCCATCCAACGAACCAGAGCTTCTACGATGTAGTAAAGCGCAGTTTGACAGCTGCGTTGAGCGTGGCCGCCCTTCTTCGCTGTGTACTGACGGTCTTTGATTACATCTAGGTAGAAAGAACCCATCTCGATAGAACAGAACTGCATTAGACGTTGAGTTACACCGTGAGTGTTGTACTCACCGTATGCTTTCACGATCTCTTCTTGTGCAGCTTGTGCACGGCCTACAGCCCAACGGTCTAGTGCCACCATCTCTTCAGCTGGAACTAGGTCAGTTTCTGGGTTGAAACCGTTCAAGTTCGCTAGGAAGAAACGCGCTGTGTTACGAATACGACGGTAAGCATCTGCTGAACGCTTCAGGATCTCATCAGATACTGCTACTTCACCTGTGTAGTCTGTAGAAGCAACCCATAGACGCAGGATATCTGCACCTAGCTTGTTGGTTACATCTTTAGGTGCAACAACGTTACCGATAGATTTAGACATCTTACGGCCGTTACCATCTACTACGAAGCCGTGCGTTAGCACTTGCTTGTATGGCGCTTCGTCTTTCATCGCGATAGATGAAATTAGAGAAGATTGGAACCAACCACGGTGTTGGTCTGAACCTTCTAGGTATAGGTCAGCTTTGTTGCCGTTGTACTCTTCACGAGCGTCAACAACTGAGTAGTGTGTTACACCTGAATCGAACCATACGTCTAGTGTATCTAGTACTTTCTCGTATTTGTCCGCTTCTTCGCCTAGTAGGTCAGAGATTTCTAGATCCCACCAAGCTTGAATACCTTTCTGCTCAACAAGTTGAGCAACTTGCTCGATAAGCTCAAGCGTGTTCGGGTGCAGTTCTGCTGTCTCTTTATGAACGAACAGAGCGATTGGCACACCCCAAGTACGTTGACGAGAGATACACCACTCAGGGCGACCTTCGATCATACCTTCGATACGGCTTTGACCCCACTCAGGCATCCACTCAACACCCTTGATTGACTCAAGAGCTTTAGCACGTAGGCCAGCTTGATCCATCGATACGAACCATTGTGGTGTCGCACGGAAGATGATTGGCGTTTTGTGTCTCCAGCAGTGTGGGTAGCTGTGCTCGTAAGCGTGGTGATGTAGTAGAGCGCCTTTCTCTTTCAGTACTTCAAGTACAGAGTCGTTCGCTTTAAATACGTGTTGACCAGCAAATAGCTCAGTGTCAGGTAGGTAGACACCGTTTGAACCTACTGGGTTTGCTACTTCTAGACCGTACTTGTTACCAACCGCGAAGTCTTCTTGACCATGGCCCGGTGCTGTGTGAACTACACCAGTACCTGAATCCGTTGTTACGTGATCGCCAAGGATCGCAGGAACAGTGAAGTCGTAGAATGGGTGGTTGAACTGAGTTAGCTCAAGATCAGCACCGCTTGCAAAACCTAGGTTATGGAAGTGCTCGATACCCGCACGATCCATTACGTCTTTAGCTAGCTCAGAAGCAACGATGATACGCTGTGCAGCTTGATCGCCATTTGCTTCTACTTGGATTAGAACGTACTCAAGATCGTCACGTAGACATACTGCGCGGTTTGCAGGTAGTGTCCATGGTGTTGTAGTCCAGATAACGATAGAGATATCGCCCTGGCCTTCGTGACCTTCAGCTAGCTTGAATTTAGAAACTAGCGCAGCTTCATCAGCCGCTGTGAATTTCACGTCGATTGATGGAGAAACTTTATCTTTGTACTCAACTTCCGCTTCCGCTAGAGCAGAACCACAGTCAGTACACCAGTGAACAGGTTTGAAACCTTTCAGTAGGTGGCCGTTGTCTGCAATTTTACCTAGAGCGCGGATGATGTTTGCTTCAGTGCCGAAGTCCATAGTGCGGTATGGCTTGTCCCACTCGCCCATGATACCTAGACGTTTAAAGCTCTCTTTTTGACCTTCAACTTGGCCCGCAGCGTACTTACGACACTCTTCACGGAACTCAGAAGCAGAGATCTTCTGACCTGGTTTGCCTTTTTTCTTCTCAACCATCAGCTCGATTGGAAGACCGTGACAGTCCCAACCTGGGATGTATGGAGCATCAAAACCAGACAGAGTCTTAGATTTAATAATAATGTCTTTAAGAATCTTGTTTAGCGCGTGACCAATGTGAATATCGCCGTTCGCGTAAGGAGGGCCATCATGCAGTACGAAAGATTTTTTACCTTTCTTCGCTTTACGGATTTCGCCGTAAAGATCTTCTTTGTACCAACGCTTAAGCATTTCTGGCTCACGATTTGCCAGATTACCGCGCATTGGAAACCCTGTTTCAGGTAAGTTCAGGGTATCTTTATAATCACTCATCGATTCTTAATTCCGTTATATTGGGCGAAGTTAGACATTATGTTAATCGGTGGAATCAACCGATTAATTCTTTAGCTGACGCAGCCACACCCTTGCTGCTTCAGCATCCAATTCTATTTGATTCTTTAGTGCGTCGAACGATTCAAACTTTTTCTCGTCGCGCAATTTGTGCAAAAGACGTACTTCTAACTGTTTACCATATAAATTGGCTTTAAAGTCAAAAAAATGCACTTCTAGTTGCTGACGAACTCCATTTACGGTTGGTCGTTGTCCAATATTTGCAACACCACCGACAGGTGAACCATCGATGTCGACTGCTTCAACAACATACACCCCAGAGACTGGAGAGACACAACGTTTAAGTGGGATATTCGCCGTTGGGAAACCTATAGTTCTTCCCAGTTTACGCCCATGAGACACACGACCACTGATACTGTAATCACGCCCTAACATGGCAGCGCTAGAGGTTAAATCGTCAACCGCCAGAGCATTGCGTATTTCAGTGCTACTTACACGCAGCTGGTTTAAGCAGAAGCTTTGGGTACTAACCACCTCAAAACCATACTTTTCACCCGCTTCTTTAAGCATAGCGAAATTGCCGGTGCGACCTTTACCGAAGCAGAAGTCATCACCCACTACCAAAAACTTCACACCAAGTTTGTCCACCAACAGATCTTTAATAAAAGCATCCGCCGATAGGTTCGCGAAGTAGTGGTTAAAATTGACACACAATAAACGGCTAATATCCAGCTTACTCAGCTGCACGAACTTATCTCGTAAGCGAGTTAAACGTGCAGGGGCTTTGTCACGAGCAAACAGTTCCATGGGCTGAGGCTCAAACGTCATCACGACAGAGGGAAAGCCCAATGCCGCAGCTTGCTTGGATACCTGGCTCAGTACTTCCTGATGTCCTAGATGTACACCATCAAAGTTGCCTATGGTTAATACACAGCCGTGATGCTGCGCTTTAATATTGTGAATGCCTCGGATTAGTTCCATTACGACCAGCTAAAATCTGTTATTTGCATCATTCATTGTGTGAAACCGACGGATTATATACTAATCAGTATTACTCTGTCGCTGCTTTTAAATGTTTTACTCGGATACCCAAAGCGAACACAGAGACAATATAAGCAAACCCGCCAAGTGCAATCAAGCCAGTCAGCATAAGCGCTCGGTAACTGAAGCTCCACTCAAGCCATTGTTGCATACTCTCTAGTTGCCATAAAATCACAGCAACCATTGCGCCACCCGCAAGTAAAAGCTTTCCGCTAAAGACTAAGGTTGTTTTCGTTAGGTGGTAAACGCCAGCTAAATGTAAGCCTCTATATAGCAGTGCCATATTGACAAAGGCCGACAGCGCGGTCGCAATCGCCAAACCTACGTAACCATAGAAATAAGCAAAGATGGCATTAAACACCATATTGCTTACCATTGCGATAATACCGTACTTAACTGGGGTTTTAGTGTCTTGGCGTGAGTAGTAACCCGGCGCTAGCACCTTAATCAACATGAAGTTAAGTAGACCCGACGCATAAGCGACCAGAGACATCGAAGCCTGCTCCACGTCATGAGGGCTAAACTCACCACGCATGAACAGCACCATCAACATAGGCTTCGCTAGCACAATCAAGCCGAACATAGCAGGAATACCCAGCAACAGAACCATGCGCACCCCCCAGTCCATAGTATGAGCAAAGCCCTCACCTTGTGCATCGACATGTTTACGAGATAGCGCAGGCAGAATCACGGTTGCGATAGCAATACCAAACAAGCCTAATGGAAACTCTAAAAGGCGGTCAGAGTAATAAAGCCAACTGATAGAGCCTGTAGCTAGGAAACTGGCAATAAAGGTATCAAACAGCAAGTTAATTTGGCTAACTGACACACCAAACAGCGCAGGGATCATCAAAGTACGGATCTTAACAACGCCAGGATCGCGCCAACCCCACTTAGGCTTAACTAAAACACCCTCTTTAATTAAAAAAGGTAATTGGAACAGAAACTGAACCAAACCGCCTAAAAAGACACCAATCGCCAATCCAATTTCAGGTTGTTCTAGATTCGGTGCAATGAAAAGCGCAGAGCCTATGATCATGACGTTCAAGAACACAGGCGTAAAAGAAGATACCGCAAACTTACCTAAGGTATTAAGAATCGCCCCAGATAAAGCAACGAAGGTAATGAACCATAAATAGGGAAAGGTGATTTTGAGCATCAAACTGGCTAACTCAAATTTATGAGCCGACGGGCCACCATTAAGCCAGTCGATAAACCAACCCGCACCAAATAGCGCTGTAATAGCACCAGAACCAATCACACCAACTAGAGTGACAATTGAGACTAGCACTCCGAGCGTACCGGACACCCTAGCTATCAATTCGCGAGTCTTATCTTTATCTCCCGCAGCATGGTACTCAGTTAGAACAGGAACAAAGGCTTGTGAGAAGGCGCCTTCAGCAAACAGGCGACGTAGGAAATTAGGGATCTTATTGGCGAAGAAAAAGACGTCAGCACTGGCCCCAGCCCCCATCAAATTGGCCACGACAACGTCGCGCACAAGTCCCAATACACGGGAAACAAAAGTCATCGCACTTACTATCATGCCTGACTTTAATAGTCGTTTACTCACAAAAACCTCTGACACTGATTGATTAGTTCTAAGCGAGGATAAATACTATCCGATCGTTAGAAGCATATTTATTAGCATTGGTCTAAAAATGCTGTTAGAATCCCCGCCATCTTAACCGCGATAACCTTTCCATTCCAAAATTTGTTTGGCTACGATTGGTTTTTGCACAAATCATTTGACAATTAAGCGCAAATGAGGGATAGTCCTCGCCCTTAAATTGTCACCGAACTAAGTTTTTGGGAGTTAGACCCTTGGCAAACAGTAAATCTGCTAAGAAGCGCGCTATCCAAGCTGAGAAACGTCGCCAGCACAACGCTAGCCGTCGTTCTATGATGCGCACTTACATGAAAAAAACTATCGCAGCTATCGCAGCTGGCGATAAAGAAGCTGCAACTGCTGCTTTCGTAGAAGTTACACCACTTCTAGACCGCATGGCGACTAAAGGCCTTATTCACAAGAATAAAGCTGCTCGTCATAAGTCTCGTTTCGCTGCTGCAATCAAAGCTCTTTAATAGATACTTGATTTCAAAGCAAAACGAAAAAAACCGGCCTTGGCCGGTTTTTTTATGTCTGCGATTTGCCGTTTTCTCTTAATGGCCGTGATGACACACATCCATGTGTTCTGAAACTCACATCCAACACCGCTCTATTTCTTACAATAGATACCATGCAGTAACGTAATCATTGCCTTCACCTCTTCACTACTCAATGTGTAGTAAACCGTTTGAGCTTGTTTACGTGTTTCAACTAAACCATCTCGCCTTAGCCATGCTAAATGTTGCGATAAAGCCGATTGGCTCAACTCTAACATATTGCACAACTCACCTACCGATAACTCGCTATCATGTAATAGACACAAAATCTGTAGGCGGCGCTCGTTAGCCATCGCTTTCAACAACACAACGGCTTGTGCCGAGTTTTTCTCCATTTCTTTCAAGTTCATAGTTTGGCTCCCTACTACCTTCAACGCCAACTACGGGCTATCAGTACTAATTACGGCATATTGTAGAGTTATGATAATCGATATCAATTCATTAACAAACTAACTCACTCGAACAAATTACTAAAATCTGCGTCACATACATTTTTAACTGCCGGATGTTGGATCATCCTCTCAGCAAAAATGACATAGTACTCTTCTTTCAGCTCGTCAATGCCACCCAACATCTGTAACGAGGTATCCTCTTCTACTTCAGATAAGTAGAGTGTCGGCGCTAAGAAAATGGCATCGTGGTGATAACGCGCAAAGGCTTTCATTAATGCGGCATCGTCAAACTCGCCCAAAATATCCGGTTTTAGACCCTGTCTATCAAACCATTGCAAAACCTTACGCCCCATCGAAGTGCGGCTACCTGGTATTAATAGCTTTCTCTGTTCGAGTACTGCAGGGAAACTGACATTGTCGACCTTACCTGTACAGAAAAAGCTCATACCACTCTCACCCAGTTTCTTACTGAATAACCCTGGGCTCTGGCTTGAGTCAACTGGGCAGTCGGATAGGATCATATCGAGCTTATGTTGAGACAGCTGTTCTAATAGCATTTCGTGGGTCGATTCAAAACAGCGTAAGTGGATACTGTTATCTTCAGGAATAGTCGACATTAAGATCTTGCTGACAAGCCTTTTTGACAGCGCATCTGCAACGCCGACATCAAACAGAATATTGGAGTGTTGGCTGTAATTAACGATATCCAGCATCTCATAGCTCAGACCAAACATACGATCGGCGTATTTAAAAACCAGTTGGCCAAGTTCTGTTGGCTCGACACTTCGTCCATTACGTTTAGTAAGCTTGCCATCCATCCGCTCTTCAAGAGCTTTAATTTGCCCTGTGACGGTTTGAGGCGTTAAGAAGAGCGCTTCAGCTGCTTTAGTGATTGAACCTTGCTTGCACACCATCCAGAAATAATAGAGGTGGTTGTAATTAAGATGCGACATGATTAAAGCCGTATAGAGTTATGTGACACTCTTTTATAGCAAATATGACACCTCGCCTCAATAACTTCGGTTTTTACAACTGTTAGACACAAAAACCAATACATTTACCGAAACATTAAGATTCACACTGTCATATTCGATGATAGAAAATCGATTTTTTTTCAATTTTCTCGATCAAACCCGCAATAAACCAAAGGTCATTAAAACCTTAAAATACAAAAGCTTAGATCAATATAATTAGCTGTCAAAATATTTAAACAGCAAATCATCACAAAAAAAAGCCGCACCAATAAAAATGTAATATTACTGAAATATTTCCCCTCTAACATCACGCTCAGATTAACTAACAGACCAAACACAGACTTTAACGGTCCATGGAGAAAACATTATGAACCAAGCTACTACTGCAGCAGCGCCAATCTCGAGCACTACTCGCTGGCTACGCTGGGCTAACTTGGCATTCATGCTTTACCTACTACTTCTTTCTGTATCAATGGTAGGTACTGGCTTTAAATGGGCAACAGGCGAGCAAGCAAAGGTTCTTTTTGAATTTGCTTCACACCCAGTTGCAGGCTTAATGATCGGCTTGGTTGCAACAGCACTTATCCAATCATCAAGCACCGTGACATCTATTATCGTTGGCTTAGTTGCGGGTGGTTTACCTGTTGAAGTTGCTATCCCTATGATCATGGGTGCAAACATCGGTACAACGGTAACTAACACGCTTGTAAGTCTTGGCCACGTTCGTTGTAAGGACGAGTTTAAGCGTGCGTTTGCAAGTGCAACGATTCACGACTTCTTCAACCTACTAGCTGTAATGATCTTCCTACCGCTAGAGATGATGTTTGGTATTCTTGAGAAAGTATCTCACTGGTTGGTATCGCCAATGCTTGCAACTGGCGACATGAGCATGAAAGGACTGAACTTCATCAAACCAATCACTAAGCCTGTAGTAAGTGCAATCAAAGAGCCACTATCTACATTCGGTGACACAATAGGTGGCGTACTACTTATCGTTCTTGGTATCGCAACTATCTTCGTTGCTATCACAGTGATGGGCAAACTAATGAAGAGCCTAATGGTAGGCCGCGCTCGTGAAATCCTAAAGAACGCTATCGGTCGTGGTCCACTTCACGGTATCGCTTCTGGCTCAATCGTTACTGTTCTTGTTCAGTCTTCTTCGACTACAACAAGCTTGATGGTTCCGCTAGTAGGTTCAGGTGTTCTTAAAGTACGTGACGTTTACCCATTCACTCTAGGTGCAAACATCGGTACGTGTATCACAGCACTACTAGCAGCAACAGCGGTATCTGGTGAGTTCGCAGTATTCGCACTACAGATTGCTCTAGTACACCTAGTGTTCAACATCATGGCAACAGTATTCATCTTTGGTATTCCGTTCCTACGTGAACTACCAGTTAAAGCAGCAGACATGATTTCAGACATGGCTGTGAAGAACAAAGCAGTCGTAGCTGGTTACCTAATCGCTGTTTTCCTAGTGCTACCAGGTTCTATCCTAGCGCTAACTGCTTAAGCAAAAAGTCCATCGCATAATCAAAGCCCGCAACAAGAGTTGCGGGCTTTTTCTTTTTTAAGAGCAGATGAGAGATGCGAAAAAGCAGATACGGGATTCGAGTGAGCGAGTGACCGAAGAGCCAGAAGCAGGTGAGGGATACGGGTAAGAGAGTGGCGAACGGCTCGAACTGTGATTGTCGATCCGACACTAACTCAAAATGAACACGCTCTTCGTATCCCGTATCTCGCTTACTCGTATCTGCTCTTAGCTTTTCACATCCGTCATCCCGTTTCCTCACATCTAAAGAACCATCATTCCCTACAGCGAGGAACGAGCGTGATAGGGAATCTATCGAACGTCTCACGCAAGAGATTCCCTACTCCTTCCTCCGTCAGTCTAGGGAATGACGGGGAAAAAGCAGGTACGGGATGCGAGTAAACGAGTAGCGAAAAGCAAAAAAGCAGATTCGGGGGACGGGTAACGAACAGCACGAACTGTGATTATCGTTTTTAGTCTCCAGCGTATCCCTCTGATTAAGCACGCTCTTCGCATCTCGAATCCCGCTTACTCGTATCCAAAAGAACCGTCATTCCCCACAGCGAGGGACGAGCGTGATTGGGAATCTCACAGACGTGCAACGAAAGAGATTCCCTACTCCTTCCTCCGTCAGTCTAGGGAATGACGGGGTCAAAAAGCAGATACGGGATGCGAGTAAACGAGTAGCGAAGAGCAAAAAACAGATTCGTGGTACGGGTAACGAACAGCACGAACTGTGATTGTCGTTTTTAGTCTCTAATGTATCACTCAAAATAAGCATGCTCTTCGTATCCCGTATCTCGATTACTCGTATCTGCTCTTAGCTTTTCACATCCGTCATCCCGTTTCCTCACATCTAAAGAACCGTCATTCCCTACAGCGAGGAACGAGCGTGATAGGGAATCTATCGAACGTCTCACGCAAGAGATTCCCTACTCCTTCCTTCGTCAGTCTAGGGAATGACGGACACTCTTGCTCTTCGCATCTCGAATCCCGTTTACTCGTCACTGCCCTTCAAATACAAAAAAGGCTGCACCATGGCAGCCTTTCAAATCAATTTATGAGCGTGTTATACCGAAAATGGGTACTTAATCGCTTCGTGACACTCGTAGCCTTCTACCCAGAAGTCATCCAATGTTACCCATGTTTCTAAATCTTCTAGAGACTTAATCTCAGGGTTAATGTGGAAGGTTGCTGGAGTCAGAGGTTCACGCTTCAACTGGATATCACGCATTGGCGCAAGTTGGTCTTCGTAGATGTGAGCATTCACTAGCTTGTGATAAGCCACACCCGGTTTCTTGCCAGTGATTTGCGCCATAATCGCTAAGAATACGTAAACCTGAACCATATTGAAGTTAAGGCCTAACGGGACATCACAAGAGCGCTGCGTGCTGTTCAGGTACAGAGTATCACCGAGTAGAGAGAAGTGATGGCTGTACATGCACGGACGAAGACACCCCATGTGGAATTCGCCAGGGTTGTAGAAGTTTAGGATCTCACCGCGGTCATCAACACCACGCGTTAGGTCATCGACAATCTTCTTTAACTGATCGATGTGCCCGCCGTCAGGCTTTGCCCATGCGCGACCTTGAACACCGTAAACACGACCCATATCATCTTCACCTTTACGGTGAGGGTTGTTCAGCCATGCCTCATTGAGGTTTGCGTTCGCGTCCCATGTTTTGGTACCCAGCTTACGAAAGTCTTCCGCGTTATCATAACCACGGATGTAGCCTAGCAGCTCAGCGACTGCCGCTTTCCAAAAGCTCTTACGCGTCGTCACAAGTGGGAACTGGTTGTTGCCAACATCGTAAGTCAGGTCTGCATTGATCACCGTTAGGCAGCGTTTGCCTGTACGCTCGTTTTCAATCCACGTGCCTTCATCAACGATTCGCTGACAGAGTTCTAAATACTGCTTCACACCAATTCCTTACTTCGTTTGTTGTGGGACTTCATCTTTGTAGTGACCGCGCTTGTAAGCCCAAACCACCATAAGAACACCGATAATGACCATAGGTAGAGACAGGATTTGACCCATCGAGATAAATCCGCCAAACAGACCTAGGTGTGCATCAGGTTCGCGCACGTATTCTACTAGGAAACGGAAGCTTCCGTAACCCGCAAGGAACAGGCCAGAAACCGAACCTAATGGGCGAGGCTTCTTAATAAACCAGTTCAAGATGAAGAACAGGACAATACCTTCAAGCGCCATTTCGTACAGTTGAGATGGGTGGCGTGGCAGCGGACCACCATTCGGGAATACGACCCCCCATGGCACATCCGTCACTCGGCCCCACAATTCGCTGTTCATGAAGTTACCTAAGCGTCCCATACCCAAGCCAAACGGCACCAATGGCGCGATCATGTCGGCTACGCCAAAGAAGGTTCGACCGTTCTTTTTCGCATACCAGAACATTGCGGTAATAACACCTAGCAGACCACCGTGGAATGACATGCCGCCAGTCCATACTTTAAAGAGGTACAGAGGATCCGCTAAGAAAAGGTCGAAGTTGTAAAACAGCACATAACCAACACGGCCGCCAATGACAACACCCAAGAAACCAGCAAACAACAGATCTGATACTTGCTCACGAGTCCAGCCGCTGTTTGGTTGGTCTGCACGACGATTAGCCAACCACATCGCAAAGACAAAACCGACAAGGTACATCAAGCCATACCAACGAACAGAAATTGGCCCTAGTTCAATCAGAACAGGATCGATATTGGGGAATTCGATAAAACCCTGAGACATATTTAGCTCTCTATCTAATATAAAAGAATTAGCCAACGGCTAAGAGGAATACACTACAGCAGCATGGTCGCGGCTATAAACATTAAAAAGACGGCGAACACTTTCTTTAATACGGGCGTTGGTAGCTGCGTTGCTAACTTAGCACCAATTCGAGTGGTGAGCACCGAAGTGCAAGAGATAGCCACCAGCGCAGGCACGTAAACATAACCCAAGCTGTACGCAGGCAAAGATTCAACCGACGAACCGTGCCAAATAAAGCCAATCATACCTGATATAGCAATCACACAACCGCAGACCGACGAAGAGCCGACCGCCTTGCGCATCTCAACCCCATGGTGATTGAGGAAAGGCACAGACAATGAACCACCGCCGATTCCAGCTAAGCTCGAGATCACACCAATGCCGCCACCGCATGCGACCGTTTTTGCCGGTGCAGGCATGGTCTTTTGGCTACGAGAACGTATCGACAGCAGCATTTGTAATGCCAGTAGCAACACGATGATGCCAAACACTTTAGGCAGATATTGAGACGGAATCGAATCGGCAATAAAAGAACCCATAAAGCCGCCAACCACAACGCCAGGCATCAACCACTTCACCACGAACATCTCAACGTTACCAAGTTTAAGGTGGTTCAACGCAGAGGAGCCAGAGGTGACAATAATGGTCGACAAGGAGGTTGCCAACGCCATTTGCATCGCAATCTCTTGAGCGATACCCGCTTTAGGCAGTAAGAACAACAATGCAGGGACTACCAATAAGCCACCGCCAATGCCCAATAAGCCAGCCAATACACCAACGACGGCGCCAAGGCCCGCTAGCAAACCAATGAGTTCGTATGACACGTTTAATCCTATTTTTTGCCCGCTCTGATAAAGCCGGTAAATTCACGCTGTTCGAAATAGGACAGCATCATACTATAGATGTCACTGCCGTACGGCTGTACAAGTGCATTATTTGCTAAATCTTGTAAATCACTCAATGAGGACTGACGTATCAAATATTTGGTTCTTGCCACGTTCGAGGTGTTCATACTCAAGGTTTGATAACCAAGACCGATCAATAACAGTGCGCCCATCGGGTCACCCGCTAATTCACCACAGATACACACCGGCAGTTGATACTGCTTACAAGTATCGTGGATCTGCTTAAGCGCCATGATCACTGCAGGGTGCATGGATTCATAGACATCAGAGACACGAGAATTGTTCCGATCAACCGCCAATAAATATTGGGTTAAATCATTGGTACCGACAGATACGAAGTCGACACGGTCAGCAATCAATGGCAACAAGTAGAGCATTGACGGGACTTCAAGCATGATTCCGATACGTGGCATACGAACACGGTCATCAAGCTCATGCACCTCTTCGTAAGCCTGCTCGATAAGCTGTAATGCATCATCAAGCTCGCGAGCACCAGAAATCATCGGCAGAAGAATGCTGAGGTTCTGACTGCCACAGCTAGCTCTCAGCATTGCTCTTAGCTGAATGATAAAGATATCTGGATGGTCGAGGGTGAATCGAATACCGCGCCAGCCCAAGAATGGGTTGTCCTCTTCAATCGGGAAGTAAGGCAGAGCTTTATCACCACCAATATCCAAAGTACGCATCACCACTTGTTTATCCGGGTAACTCTCGAGTACCGATTGATACTGCTTTACTTGTTCGTCTTCGGAAGGAAAACGCTGTTGCAGAAGGAAAGAGATCTCGGTGCGATACAGACCGACACCATCAACCCCTTGATTGAGCGCGATGTTGGTATCGGCACTCAAGCCTGCATTTAGGAGAATCTCGACCTGATGATCGTCTTGTGTTTTAGCGGGTAGGTGAATATCACGGTTCACCATTGAAGAGAGTTCAGTCTCTTCAAGGATCAGCTCTCGATACTCTTTCAGTAGATTCTGGGTAGGCTCAATAAATATCTCGCCACTGTAGCCATCAACAATCACCTGCTTGCCATTCACATTAGCAAGATTAAGAGTCACCCCCATCACCGATGGAATGCCTAATGCTCGTGACAAAATCGCAGCGTGAGAGTTAGCCGCACCCTCTAGCGAGATCACCGCAAGCAGCTTCTCTTTTGGGATCGAAGCCAACACAGAGGCAGTAAGTTCACGTACCACTAATACGATAGGCTTCTCTAAAGAACGCTGCTCTTGCTCTGAGTTGTGTAAGAAATAGAGCAGACGCTGTCCAAGCTCTCTAATGTCTTGCGCTCGTTCACGCAGATAGAGATCAGACATACGAGCAAAACGACTTGAGTAGCTCTCCACGACTTGTCTCAGTGCCCAATCGGCTTTATCCCCTTTCTGAACCTGTGCCTTGAGATCATTTCGCAGCATCGGGTCATTCAAAAGGTGCGTAAACAGGTCGAAAATCGCCAGAGCGTCTTTGTTAATATCACTGTCTAAGCGCTTACGCATGCGCTTAAAGTCATTCAGTGCGTTCTCAACTGCGACCGCGAGCAACTCATGTTCGCGTTCGATATCAAGCGTTGAAGCAGGATAAACATCGGTTAACTCTGGCTGGGTGTTATCCCACCACAACTCACCAATGGCGACACCTGATGAAGCCGCGATACCTTTAGTCGAAGGTTGGTCTTGATGCTCCAGCAGCCACAGACCTTGCGTTTGAGCATGAGCGACAATAACCGCCAGCTGTGCAGAGAGAGTAACGAGAAACGACTCTTCCATTTCACTGAACAAGCGCGGTGATTTTTGCTGAATAACCAGAACCCCAAGCACTTGCTTGCGGTGAATGATAGGAGTACCAAGAAATGAGTGATAAACGTCTTCCCCCAGTTCCGGGAAAAACTTATAAGCAGGATGCGCAGAAGCTTGCGCTAGGTTGATAGGCTCAGCACTTCGTTTAACCAAGCCGACTAAGCCCTCGTTAAACCCAATATGGATGCTGTTCCCTTCAAAAATGAGGCCTTGAGTTGCCATCAACTCAAGGCGCTGCATATCATTGTTGGCTAAGTACACAGTGCAGCACTCAGTCTGCATCGCGCTGCACGTCTCTTTAACTAAAATATCCAATGCGGTTGAGACATCTTCAACCCTAGATACGTGTTCAACTATTTCCCTTAGTTGACTGAGCATGCTTAACCTCTACGCTGTTTGCGTTTTCCTTTTATTTTTCGCTCTTTAAATGGCATAGCTAAAGAAGCGAACTCTTTCATTGCACGACGGTAAACATCTCGCTTGAAAGAAACAACTTGTCGAACTGGGTACCAGTAACTTACCCAACGCCAACCATCAAACTCAGGTGTACTTCCACGCTGCATGTTAATACGCGATTCATCGCAGTCTAAACGCAGAAGAAACCACTTCTGTTTTTGTCCAATACAGACAGGTTTTGAATCCCATCGAACCAGTCGTTTGGGTAGCTTATAGCGTAACCAATGACGACTTGTCGCGACGATCTTTACATCCTTTTTGGTAAGGCCAACCTCTTCATATAACTCACGGTACATTGCCTGTTCCGGAGTTTCACCTTCATCGATTCCCCCTTGAGGGAACTGCCATGAATGTTGCCCGTATCGTTTAGCCCAGAAGACCTGACCATGGTTGTTACAGATTACAATACCAACGTTTAATCGGTAACCATCGCCATCTATCACTGGCCAACCTCTATTTAAATTTTTAATTACACTGATTTTTCCACATATCCCCAAGCGGAGCAAACTTCGTGACGTGATTAGGGCGATATTTATGAATAATTTCTTAAAACTGGATAACTTTTGCTCATAAAATAGTTACCCACACAATAGTGAGACATAGACCACATTTATTCACCTTTTCTGTGAATAACTATGTGAAGAATTCACCGCAAACGTTTTTTTTAATCCATAGTTTCATCAACAACTAAAACAAGCTGCAACCCAACCAAGAAAATAAAACATAATAATCATGAACTTAAAATAAATCTCACGCTAAACAAAAATTACATTTTTCAAATGATCTTTTAAAAACTCAACATGGTTAAAGATCAACCACCCTTAGCTTTATCCACACTCATCACTAAAAGATTCATTTTGTACGCCATTTAGCAAGCATTTTATCCCCTTAAAACCCCTGTTTATTTATCCATTAGTTTGTTTTTATTGGATTTTAGCCTCTCAGCCTGTGGATAACCGTAGGATTGATCCCTAAATCGCCACTGTGATCATTTATTAACCACACTGCATTTTCAGTTGAATCTGATAAAATCGGCGTTTTACCAACTCGAAGTCTTATGAAACCTGAACCACAAACTGAAGCTGAGCTGCTAGACCGAGCCTACGCCATTGCCGGTATGACCTTTCAAGAACTGGCAGAGGAAGCTGAAATGACCATGCCTAAAGATCTTAAGCGAGATAAAGGGTGGGTTGGGCAGCTATTGGAGTGGCACCTAGGCGCCCCCGCTGGGAGTAAACCAGAGCAGGACTTCGCGCATCTAGGTATTGAACTTAAAAGTATTCCGATCAGTTACAGTGGCAAGCCATTAGAGAGCACTTTTGTGTGTGTGGCACCTCTGATGGGCGTTCAAGGCCTGACCTGGGAAACCAGTCACGTTCGCAACAAGTTATCCAAAGTTTTGTGGATCCCAGTTGAGGGAGAGCGTGAGATCCCGTTGGCAGATCGTCACGTAGGATCACCACTGTTGTGGACACCAAGTGAAGAGGAAGAAGAGATTCTCAAACGAGATTGGGAAGAACTGATGGAGTTGATCGTTTTAGGTAACGTCGAGCAGATCACTGCACGTCATGGTGAAGCATTGCATCTTCGTCCAAAAGCGGCACACAGCCGAGTGCTAACCGAGGCGTACGGCGCGAGTGGCAAGCCAATTAAGACTAAGCCACGCGGCTTCTATCTGAGAACTCAGTTTACTCATCAGCTACTGACAAAACACTACGCTTGATAACGAGCTACTTTGCAACTACTTAATGTGGGTTAAGCGCTAACTCTATATCGCAATAGCGTTGACTTGGCTCACTACCAAACTCGTCATACGTGTTGTGGAGGCGTAAATAGGCCTTATCGAAACCAAGTCTGAGGAGCTCCTCTTTGACTTGATCAAGTGATCCAAAGTGTACTGGCTCTCCACCTTGCTTCACCGGCTCTAATTTATGCTTATATTCCACTGCTAATAGATACTCTGGGATATCGGAACACCCGATAACATAAACCTTAGGTGTTCGATAAGAGTCTTTGTGATCGCCATGCAACCACATATCTAGTTGATGCTTTTGCATACCTCACCTCCCTCAATATCTTTAGCTTAGTCGAACTGCTTTTGTTTGCTAAATAACCCTTTAAAAAATATGCAAAGAGGAGCGTATTGCTCCTCTTTTTAGCGGTACTGATTCAGA
The DNA here is from genome assembly GCF_030248625.1 of Vibrio sp. D420a. Classification (NCBI taxonomy): domain Bacteria; kingdom Pseudomonadati; phylum Pseudomonadota; class Gammaproteobacteria; order Vibrionales; family Vibrionaceae; genus Vibrio; species Vibrio sp. D420a. Next base: position 50,398 of record NZ_JAHGAN010000029.1, read on the forward strand.
GATCTCCCTCCGACGCCATAACCAGCACCTATTTCATTATCCTAGGGAGTGACAGGTGCCATCACTCCCTCTGATTACGTCAGTATTCGCGCACTTAGAACACGACGAAGGTGACGAACACGACGTTCAATAGTGACAGCTTCAGGCTCTGAAAATCCGATTGGTCGTCCATCGGCTTCTAGACCGATATCTTTAAGTAAGTGTGCGTTCTCCCATGGAAGATCGTAAGCACTACGACGAACTTTCCGTTTCCAGGCTCGCTCTTCATGACGAAGATCGGCGCGAATAAGGACTGTGGCTAATTTTAGGTAAACTGAGTGACGCATAATGTATTCTCCAGTAGTGGAATTAAACTGGGGAAAAATAGCGTGAAATAAGAGATAGAGATGTCTTAGCTGCTATTTTTCCGCAGCCAAGTAAGGATACGGATTAATTAGTTAGATTTATCTTGGGTGTTGCGATCGGCCATCACTGATAGACGTGGCATAGCGGCCACCATGTCAGTGCTAGGATCAAACGACGCGCAAATGTGCTGAATAAAATCGAAATGTTTCATTTGCGCCTCCAAGCTAATTAATTAATCCAAAAAGATGTGATTCGAATGCTTTTGGTTTGATATTAAACCATTGCTTTCACGGTTAAATTCTATCCAAACGAGAACATTATTCAACCACTTATCTATTAACAATCTGAAAACAAAGCATTCACCTAAAATCTCAGTTGCATATAATATTAAGCATAAGATATTCACTATGATTATATAAATCTGTAGAGCTTATCTCTGTTCAAACTTTTCAGTCAGATAGAAAGCTTCGACCAAAAACAAAAAAAGCCACGCAGTGCGTGGCTTTCAAATAATAGTATTGCTTAGACTAGTCCTTCAGATATCAAGCTGTGCTTATTGAGCAAGCGATACATGGTAGCACGCGAAACACCCAACTCCTTGGCTGCCAATGAAACCTGCCCCGCATGCGACTCTAATACGACAATTAAGGCGTCACGCTCAGAGCGCTCTCGGATACTCTTCAAGCTGCGTTTCTCATCTTGCTGCTTTGGTAAATCAAGATGCTCTTCATCAATGATGATCGAGTCAGACATCAATACCACACGCTTAATTTGATTCATCAACTCACGCACATTGCCTGGCCAATGATAACGAGACAATGCAGTGGCTGCCGACTCTGAAAAGTTCTTAGCCTGTGCGTTGAACTCTTTGGAGTAATCATGCAAGAAGTGGTTTGCCAAGATAGGGATATCACTGACACGTTCTTTCAAGCTAGGGACATGGATTCGCAACACATTAATGTAATGATAAAGCTCCTCGTTAAAGTCCCCTTCAATCAAGGCCTTTTCTATATCTGAAGAGTTTGAGGCCAGAATACGCACGTCCACTGAGCGCAGACCTTTTGAGGTCTCAACCTTACCGTCTTGCAAAAACTTAAGCAGGTTCATCTGCTGATTTCTAGGCATGGCTAAGATATCGTTAAACAGTATCGTTCCACCATCCGCCTCTTCGAGCATACATGGGGTATCACCTGTTTTACCTGCCAAGCCAAACAGTTCACTTTCGATTCTTGACTCTGAAAGCGCACGACAGTTCACAGTCAAGAAAGGGTGCTTAGCACGAGAAGAGTGTCTGTGAATTGAACGGGCAACGGTCTCTTTACCTGCCCCACTGTCTCCTGAGATCAAGATACTAACGTCTGTCGGACCAATTCGCTTAACTTGGTCTCTCAGTCGTTTGACTGCTACAGAGTCCCCTAAAAGCCCCATATCACTGTTCAAACCGTAATTTGGCCACACCTTCTTCTCAAGCTTTAACATGCCTAACTGGTGCCCTATCGTGCTAAGTAGCTGAGCATCCGGGATCGGAGTCGTGAAGAAGTCGATACAGAAATTCACGATAAACTGGCAGATAGTGTCTGAACTTAATTGTGATTCACGAATCAGAGCTAACCATCTTACCTGTTTGTTATTACTCACTAAATTAGCGACGCCATTAAGACTAAACTCATCATGGCTTAGATCAACGATCCCAATACAGGGACCGGTTTCCGTAAAGAGTGCATCTGCCTTTCGTAGGTCTGCACACTGAGTGCATTGCCAACCCACTTGTTCTAATACAGATAACCAAGGCTCGTACGCACCACCAACGACGATAAGAGAGCCTGGTAAGGAATCCATCTTAAATTGAGTTCCCATCCTTCTTCCTTATTCAATTTTCTATTTATTTGGCCGAGTACTAACTATTGCTCTTCCCTATATATGGGAAATTCACTGCGCAAGCAAGTTCATATTCACGCCAAAGACGTTTAGTAGTGAGACTATCTAAGATTCTTCGTCTCAATAGTAAGACTATGTCACAAATAATGATTTTTCGAACTCAGAGTGCGGAGTAGGTAAGGTTTTGATACGCCTAGAAATAAAAAAGCCACCCGAAGGTGGCTTTTAGAATTCACGCTAAATGCGAAAGCGAAAGATTACGCTTGTGGACGCATCGCTGGGAATAGGATCACGTCACGGATTGTGTGCGTGTTAGTGAACAGCATTGCTAGACGGTCGATACCGATACCTTGGCCTGCTGTTGGCGGTAGGCCGTGCTCAAGTGCTGTGATGTAGTCTGCATCGTAGTACATTGCTTCGTCATCGCCAGCATCTTTCGCGTTAACTTGCGCTTTGAAACGCTCGTCTTGGTCTTGTGCGTCGTTTAGCTCTGAGAAGCCGTTTGCTACTTCACGACCACCGATAAAGAACTCAAAACGGTCTGTGAAGAACGGGTTGTCATCGCTACGACGTGCTAGAGGAGAGATGTCCGCTGGGTAGCCAGTGATGAACGTTGGTTGAATTAACTGAGGCTCAGCCGTTTCACCAAAGATCTCTTCTAGAAGTTGACCACATGTCCAGAATGTTTCTACTTCAACGTGTACAGATTTTGCGATAGCTACCATCTTCTCACGGTCTTGTAGATCTGCTTCTGTTAGCGCTTGAATCTCAGCGTGCTCAGGGTTGTAGTGCTTGATTGCATCAAACATGCTCATGCGAGCGTACTTGCCACCGAACTCTACAGTTTCGTCACCGTAAGGCATAGAAGTCGAACCAAGAACGTCCATCGCTGCTGTGCTTAGCATCTCTTCTGTTAGATCCATCAGATCTTTGTAGTCAGAGTACGCTTGGTAGAATTCCATCATTGTGAATTCTGGGTTGTGACGTGGAGATAGACCTTCGTTACGGAAGTTACGGTTGATCTCGAATACACGGTCAAAGCCACCTACAACTAGACGCTTCAGGTAAAGCTCAGGTGCAACACGTAGGTACATGTCGATGTCTAGTGCGTTGTGGTGAGTGATGAATGGACGTGCAGTCGCACCACCAGGGATCACGTGCATCATTGGCGTTTCAACTTCTAGGTAGCCTTTTGAGCTCATGAAGTTACGGATTGAAGATACAAGCTTAGAGCGCACGATGAATGCGTTGCGAGAGTCTTCGTTCACGATTAGGTCAACGTAACGCTGACGGTAACGCATCTCTTGGTCAGTCAGGCCGTGGAACTTCTCTGGAAGTGGACGAAGTGCTTTAGTTAGCAGCTCGTAAGACTCCATGTTCACGTAAAGGTCGCCTTTACCTGACTTGTGAAGTGCACCTTTAACACCGATGATGTCACCGATATCTAGGCCTTGGTATTTCTCTTTAAGCTCTTTTTGAACATCTTTTGCAGCGTACGCTTGGATACGGCCTGATGTTTCTTGAATAGCTAGGAATGGACCACGCTTAGCCATTACACGGCCAGCGATTGCAACAACGTGGTTTAGCTCTTCTAGCTCTTCTTTAGTCTTTTCACCGAATTCCGCTTGAAGGTCGCCAGCTAGGTGCTCACGACGGAAATCATTTGGGTGACCGTTTGCTTTGCAGCTCTTGCGGATATGATCCAGCTTGCTACGACGCTCGGCGATCAACTTATTCTCTTCTTGTGCGTTTTCGTTTTGAACAGCATCAGTCATTTTCGATGTATCCTGTCTTTCTTTATGAAAATTGTTTTTCGGTGAAAAGCTTACAGACCTGATTTCAGGCTAGCTTCGATAAATTTGTCTAGGTCGCCATCAAGAACCGCTTGAGTATTGCGGTTTTCAACGCCAGTACGTAGATCTTTGATGCGCGAGTCATCCAGTACGTAAGAGCGGATTTGGCTACCCCAACCGATGTCAGATTTAGCATCTTCATTCGCTTGCTTCTCTGCGTTCTGCTTTTGAATCTCTAATTCAAACAGTTTTGCACGAAGCTGCTTCATCGCTTGGTCTTTGTTCTTATGCTGAGAACGGTCATTCTGACATTGAACCACAGTGTTGGTTGGAACGTGAGTAATACGAACCGCCGATTCCGTGGTGTTTACGTGCTGACCACCCGCGCCAGATGCACGGTATACGTCAATACGTAGATCAGAAGGGTTAATGTCGATATCAATGTTGTCATCAATCTCTGGGTAGATAAACGCAGAAGCAAACGACGTATGACGACGACCGCTCGAGTCAAATGGAGACTTACGAACTAGGCGGTGTACACCCGTTTCTGTACGTAGCCAGCCATAAGCGTACTCACCTGAGATGCGAACCGTAGCCCCTTTAAGGCCAGCAACTTCACCCTCAGAAACTTCAATTACTTCGGTCTTGAAGCCTTTCGCTTCAGCCCAACGCAAGTACATGCGTAGCATCATTGAAGTCCAGTCTTGCGCTTCTGTACCACCTGAACCTGATTGTAGGTCGATGTAGCAATCAGATGCGTCGTGATCGCCTGCGAACATACGACGGAACTCTAGCTTCTCTAGCTTAGCTTCTAGCTCAGCCAGTTCAGGTTCGATCTCGTCAAATGTCTCTTGATCTTCTTCTTCAACCGCTAGCTCAAGTAGGCCTTCCACATCCTCAACACCTTGGTCAAGTTGGTCGATGGTCTCTACCACAGCTTCCAGTGATGCACGCTCTTTACCCAGTGCTTGCGCACGTTCAGGCTCGTTCCATACATCCGGTTGTTCTAGTTCTGCGTTTACTTCTTCTAGACGCTCTTGTTTAGCGTCATAGTCAAAGGTACCCCCTCAGGATATTTGTGCGCTCAGACACATCCTGCAGACGGTTTTTGATTGGATTGATTTCAAACATTTTAGCTCATCATTTATGAGTAGAATTTAACCGAAGAATTGTACTCAAAAGTGTGACGGAGATACAGGAATTTTTAGATAAGAAAGTCGAACAATCGCTGATGAATGCGCAAAAGGAAATCAGCGAGATAAGAATGGGGTTAACATAAGGTTAAAAACAACAATAACGCGCCCCAAAGGAGCCGGGGCACGCGTTCAATTTTGCTTTTAGCGTAAACGAATTGGTCGCTACTTAGCTTCGATATTGTCGATCATTAACTGCAATGATTGATTACCGCGGAACTCGTTGATATCCAGCTTATAGGCAAGGTGCACGGTTTTAACCGACGCATCTGGCCAGCGACGCAAATCGACATTAAAAGCAATACCATCAATCATCACATTGGTCGGGTGACCTTTGTAAAGTGGCTCCAGCATCAATTTCAGGTGCTTCTCACCGACTAGCTTTTGATGAAGCACTTTAAATTCGCCATCAAAGATTGGTTCTGGGAAAGCTTGTCCCCAAGGACCACCAGCACGCAAAAACTCAGCGGTATGCATGGAAAACTCTTCAGGAAGCAGCTCTCCATCCGACAAGATAATGCCTTTGAGTGCCGTTTCACCAAGATCTTGTTTTACCGCTTCATCAAACAGTTTGCTAAAGCGTTCGAAATCTTTTTCCATGATTGTTAAGCCCGCAGCCATTGCGTGGCCACCGAACTTAACAATCAGACCTGGATTCTGCGTATCAATCCGATCCAGCGTATCACGCATGTGTAAGCCAGGAATCGAGCGACAAGAGCCTTTAATGCTGCCCTCTCCTCCATCAGCAAACGCAATCACTGGGCGGTGATATTTATCTTTGATGCGAGAAGCAAGAATACCAATCACACCTTGGTGCCAATCACGTTGGAACAGTGCTAAACCACAGGGTAGATCTGCTTCGCCAAACTCCAGACGTTCACAGAAAGCGATCGCTTCCTGCTTCATGCCCTCTTCAATCTCTTTACGAGTTTGGTTAAGACCATCCAACTCACTCGCCATACGACGCGCCGCGTGGATGTTATTGCTCATCAGCAGTTCCACACCAAATGACATGTCGTCAAGGCGTCCAGCAGCATTGATACGAGGTCCAAGAGCAAAACCGAAATCAGACGCAACCAAACGACGAGCATCGCGCTTCGCAACTTCAATCAGTGCCTGAATGCCCGGACGCGCCTTGCCTGCACGAATACGCTGTAAGCCTTGGTGTACCAAGATACGGTTATTCTCATCAAGAGGGACAACGTCGGCAACCGTGCCAAGTGCTACGAGGTCAATCAATTCCATAAGTTTCGGTTCGGCCATACCTTGCTGGGCAAACCAACCGAGTTTTCGCATGTGAACGCATAGCGCCATCATCAGGTAGAATGCAACACCAACCCCCGCGAGTGCCTTAGAAGGAAACGCACAGCTTTCTAGGTTTGGGTTGACCATCGCATCCACCATCGGCAGCTCATGCCCCGGTAAGTGGTGGTCGGTAACAAGAACATCTAAGCCTTTCTCTTTGGCAAAACGTACCCCTTCAATCGATGAGACACCATTGTCCACGGTCATGATCACTTCCGCGCCAATCTCAATCGCCTGCTCTACCACTTCCGGGCTCAGACCATAGCCGTCTTCAAAACGATTTGGCACCAAGTAGTCAACGTTATTACTGCCAAGCATACGCAGCGCCAACACAGAAAGTGCAGAGCTGGTCGCGCCATCCGCGTCAAAGTCGCCCACGACAATAATGCGTTTCTGCTGCTGAATAGCTTTGAATAGCAACTCAACTGCCGCATCGATCCCGCCGAGCTTTTGGTACGAGTGCAAGCCTTTGGCTGCCGTCTCTAACTGAGCTGGGCTATTGATTCCACGACTCACGTAGATACGTTTGAGTAGTTCTGGCAAATCTGCAGGAAGAACGGAGGTATCGACTTCAGGGCGACGTTGTATCTCAATCATGACCTATTCGGCCCAAACCAAGTTGGGCCATTCCTTATGTGTAAATTTGGAAATGCGTGTTGCTGAGCAGCGAATTACTGCTCTAAGCGTTGGATAAGTTGCGCTGGAGGCAGGTAGCCACTCACAAGCTCACCACTTGGTAAGAAGATAGCTGGCGTGCCGCTGATACCAAGCTCGCGACCTAATTGGTATTGCTTAGCAATCACAGATTTGGTTTCAGACGTTGCTTTCGCCGAGTCTGGCATTTGACGATTCACTTTTGCATCGTGCATTGCCGCTTTCGGATCATCTGAGCCCCAGATAGCCGCCATTTGGTTAGCGACTTGACCCGTTGCCCCTTGACGCGGATAAGCCATGTAACGAACCGTAATACCTAGATCATTATAGCCCTGCATTTGGCTGTGTAGACGCACACAGTAGCCACAGGTGATGTCCGTGAAGACCGTAATCGCGTATTTTTCATCATCCGCTTTGTATTCGATGGTCGAGTCTGCCATCTCTGCGATCTTAGCTGCATTGATAGGAGCCTGACGCTCCGCTAATACGTCGCTGAATTTGCCGTTCTCATCCAGTGAGTAAAGCGTACCTGCGATGAAGTGATCACCCGATGGAGACGAGAAAATGATACCGCTATTGGTTTGAACCTCGACTAGACCATCGATATCCGATGGCACAACATCCGTCACTTTGACGCCAATCTTTTCAAAACGCTGAGTCAAAGCCTTAATATCGTAAGCTTGAGTGGGTGCTGCCTCTACTGCAGTCTTAACCTGCTCAACATTCTCTTCAGATGCGTTACAAGCAGTGATGACAAAAGGCAGTGCCAATAGAGGAAGACGGCGTAATACGCTCATTAAGTTCACCTTAAAATTGTTTGAATCTAAGCTCGTGGGTGGTGCTGAGCATGAATTTGCTTCAGTCTTTCCGTTGCCACGTGAGTATAAATTTGGGTTGTCGATAAGTCACTATGTCCCAATAACATCTGTACGACTCTGAGATCGGCACCATAGTTCAGTAAATGTGTTGCAAACGCATGTCTTAAAACGTGCGGAGACAGTAGTTCCGTATCTATACCTGCGATCACCGCATAGTGCTTAATACGATACCAAAAGGTTTGTCGGGTCATCTGCTTGGCACGTTTACTCGGGAAAACCACATCCGAGCTATTCTCTCCAAGCAGCTGAGGGCGACCTTGCTCAATAAAGGTTTCGATCCAGTCTATGGCATTCTCACCCATTGGAACCAAGCGTTCTTTACCACCTTTACCAATCACCCGCACCACACCTTGTCTTAAACTGATGTTCTCCATCGTTAGGCTGACCAGCTCAGTCACACGCAAGCCAGTTGCGTACAACAGCTCCAGCATCGCTTTATCTCTAAGCTCAATCGGGTCATTCGGATCTGGAGCATCCAGTAAGGCATCAACCTGCTCTTCACTGAGATCTTTGGGTAAGCGCTGAGGCAGCTTTGGGCTCACCAACAAGGCGCTCGGGTCGTCAGCCCTTACCTTTTCACGATGCAAATATTGAAATAGACGACGAATCGCCGACAACATACGGGCACGCGAAGTCTGTTTAAAGTTCGCATCGACCAACCAACTCTGATAATCCTGCAAGCCGGATAAGCTAATGAAGTCCAAGCGATAATTATTCTTTTCCATCCAATCAAGCAGCTTGGCAAGATCCGTACGATAGGAGGTGAGCGTATTTTCCGAAAGCCCTCTCTCCATCCACATCGCATCTAAAAATTGTTCAACAAGACCATGATCGGCGTTCTGCCCTTGAGGCGACTGCATAGCTATTCTCATCATATTGGAAACTGTTTTGAGATTAAGCTACAGACCTGATGAAAGCTATAAAAATTACGACTTGGGCGGATAATCGCTGCAATCGAATTCAATTTATGGTTAGAATTCGCCATCTCAAAATAAAAATCGAACACATGCTATGAAAATTGGACTGTTTTACGGCTCAACCACCTGTTACACAGAAATGGCCGCAGAAAAGATTCGCGGTATCATCGGCGAAGACTTAGTCGACATTCACAATGTAAAAGAGACGCCACTTTCATTGATGGCCGACTACGACCTACTGTTACTGGGTATCTCAACTTGGGACTTCGGTGAAATCCAAGAAGATTGGAATGAAATCTGGGATGACCTAGCAACCACACCTGTAAAAGGCAAAGTCGTGGCACTGTTCGGACTGGGCGACCAAGAAGGCTATGGCGAATGGTTCCTTGATGCGATGGGTCTATTACACGACGAACTAAAAACCGTAGGTGCGGAGTTTGTCGGATACTGGCCAAACGACGACAGTTACGAGTTTGAAGCATCAAAAGCCTTAACAGAAGACCAATCACAGTTTGTAGGCCTTGCTCTTGATGAAGACTCACAATACGAGCTGAGCGATGAGCGAATCGCAGCTTGGGTTGAGCAAGTTCTGGTTGAATACAGCGAAAAGATCTAACTCATCAACCACTCGCTATCACGTGAGTGATGAGCATTAAAACCAGCGAATGTAAAAAGGCCCCGCGACTAATCAGTCACGGGGCCTTTTCTATTTAGTTCGAAAACAGATTAACTCTCAGAGATTAAACCGTCTCTTCAGCCATTTCTGGTGCTGTCGATTTACCTACGAAGAACATGCAGATGATAGCTGCTGTTGTTGGTAGTAACCAACCCATACCAATTTCAAACATTGGTAGCATCTTCAGTGCAGATACATCTACACCCGCTACTTTCGCTGCATCAATCAGAGCGAACAATAGAGACACTAGGATAACTACACGGTATGCCATTTGAGGGTTTGGCAGCTTCTTGCGTAGGAAAGTCAGTGCTACCAATGCAATCGCTACTGGGTATAGTGCAAATAGAACCGGTACTGACAGCGAGATAAGCTGAGCTAGGCCAACGTTAGCAACCGTCGCACACGCTACACCGTTGATGATTACCCAAGTTTTGTAAGACATCGGTGTTAGAGAACTGAAGTACTCAGAACATGCAGAGATAAGGCCGATAGCCGTCGTCAAACACGCTAGCAGTACAATCACAGACAGAACGATCTGACCTGAAGGACCAAATAGAGATTGAACGTATTGGCTAAGAACCACACCGCCATTATCTGCACCAGAAGCTACCGCAGCACTTGTCGCGCCAAGGTAGAATAGTGAGATGTAAACAAACGCTAGACCCGCAGCCGCAATACAACCTGCGCTGATCAGGTACTTAGTTGTCGCTGCACGATCAGTGATGCCTTTGCTGCGAATCGCATCCACGATCAGCATACCAAACATCAGAGAACCGAAAGTATCCATGGTGTTGTAACCTTCAAGGAAGCCTTTGGTTAGAGGTTGAGTTAGGTAATCACCGTGTGCTGCAACGATCTCACCTTGTGGGTTAACAAAAACTGCAATCGCTAGAATCACTAGACCAATGAATAGTGCTGGCGTCAGTACCTTACCAATCACATCGATCAATTTACCCTGTGACCATGCAAAGAACATCGCAATCGCAAAGAATGCAATCGAGAAGATCGTTAGGTGTGCTTGAGCTGCATCGATGAAGAACGGCTTCACTGCCATCTCGTAAGCCACTAGGCCAGTACGTGGCGCTGCGAACGCAGGACCGATGATGATGAAGATCAACACCGCCATGATCGTCGCTGCTTGTTTTGGAAGATCTTTAGTTAGATGACCCCAAGAACCACCAGCAACCGCGATAGCAACAATCGTAATTAAAGGAAGACCTACCGCAGTTAAAAGAAAACCAGACATCGCTGGAATGACATTTTCGCCCGCTAATTGACCGGCGAGAGGTGGGAAAATGATGTTACCCGCACCCAAGAAAAACGCAAAAAGCATAAAGCCCAATGCCATAATATCTGTTAGTTTTAGACTCTGTTTCACAGATAATCCTTAATTATATTTTTGAAATGATGTTGTGCTTGCGTGAATGTTACAGCTAAAAACTGCCATTCAATCTATAAAATAGTCGCGCATAATGACGAAACACTCAGTCAGCTGCAAGCTACCGCAGAAAAACACCATATTAATTTGCAATTTCATACAAAAAGCAGTTTATTTCACTAGTTTTGAAAAAATAGCCACAATTATAAACTACTCATAAGTTGCAACAATTAAAACCAAATCAGAACAAAAGCCTGTACAAAAGATCAACAACAAAGCTAAATAGTTAAAAATTCCGGTACCTGCAGATTTATGAAAGAAAAAACGCTAGAGACAAAAAGCTTTAATTTTAAACAGTTTTCTATTTATGGTGGGCAGAGTGGAATGCCTGTCAGCACCGATGGCGTACTACTGGGTGCATGGACACAACTTAACCGCCAACAAAACGTTCTGGATATTGGTACCGGTACTGGCTTGTTAACACTGATGCTGGCGCAGCGTTACCCTTCGGTAAACCTTGCAGCAATAGATATCGACCCTGACGCCATTCATGCCGCCAAGATTAACTTCGACCACTCCCCTTGGAGCGATCGTCTACAGCTCTATTTTGGTAGTGTGCTAGAGGTTGAATTACCAGAGCAATTCGACGCCATCATCTGTAATCCACCCTATTTTAATTCCGGAGAGCAGGCGGCACATAGCCAACGCGCTACGGCTCGTCATACCGCTAGCCTTGATCACAAAGCGCTGGCTGTACGCAGCTACGAACTCACGACAGAATCGGCCACTGCGAGCTTTATTCTGCCGATGGTTGAAGGGGAACAGTTTATTGAGCTCACCAAACAGAGTGGGTGGTATCTATCGCGCCGACTGGATGTGAGAACCACCGCCAGAAAGCAACCTACACGTCTTTTGTTTGAGCTATCTAAAGATCCCGATGTGCAACTCGACCACCAGCAGCTATTAATTCACGATCAAAATGGTTACAGCGAGGCGTTTATCGCCCTAACCCAAGATTTTTATCTCAAGATGTAGCAAATACCATGTGATCCTAATCACTAATGCTTCTATAATGTCCGACTACTCTTTTTTATCGTCTGCCAACGACGTGCAGACACATTTATTGCTTGTGGAGAAACAACAGTGATCAGAACCTTTGCAGAACTCGATCTAGAACAAGAGCTGCTTAAAGCAATCGACGAGATGGGTTACGAACGCCCAACACAGATACAAGCTGAAGCAATCCCACAAGCGTTAGATGGACGAGACGTTTTAGCTTCTGCACCAACAGGTACTGGTAAGACTGCATCATTTGTTCTACCAGCACTTCAATACCTACTGGACTTCCCACGTAAGAAAGCGGGCCCAGCACGTATGCTGATCCTAACGCCGACACGTGAGCTAGCAATGCAGATCGCAGACCAAGCTCGTGATCTTGCAAAATACACCAGCCTTAACATCTTCACCATTACCGGTGGTGTGATGTATCAAGAGCACGCAGATATCCTAGGCACGACTCAAGATATCGTTGTTGCAACTCCAGGTCGTCTAATGGAGTACATCGAAGCAGAACGCTTTGATTGCCGTGCTATCGAATGGCTGATCCTAGACGAAGCAGACCGCATGCTAGACATGGGCTTTGGTCCAGTTGTTGATCGTCTATCTGCAGAGTGTCGCTGGCGTAAACAGACGCTACTATTCTCAGCTACTTTAGAGGGGAAAGGCGTTGAAGGCTTCACTGAAGATCTACTAAACAACCCAGCAGAGATCGATGCTAAATCTTCTCTACGTGAGCGTAAAAAGATCACTCAGTGGTACCACCGCGCAGACACAGCTGAGCACAAGCTGGATCTTCTTAAGCACATCATCACTGAACAAGCAGAACGTACTATCGTGTTCCTAAAAACACGTGAGCGCCTAGCGGACCTTCGAGCTCAACTAGAGAGCGCACAGATCCCATGTGCTTGGATTCAAGGTGAAATGCCACAAGATCGCCGTAACAATGCGATTGCTCGCTTCCGTGATGGCACTGTGAATGTCCTACTGGCAACTGACGTAGCAGCTCGTGGTATCGACCTACCAGACGTGAGCCACGTAATTAACTACGACATGCCACGTACCGCTGACGTTTACCTACACCGTATTGGCCGTACAGCTCGTGCTGGTAAGAAAGGTAATGCTATCTCATTAATCGAAGCACACGACCAACCAATGATTGAGCGTGTTGCGCGTTATACTAAAGAGAGCATCAAAGAGCGCTTCATCGAAGGTATGCGTCCTACGCACAAGAAACCTGTCTTCAAAAAGAAGAAAAAGGTGAAGAAGGACGATAAGAAAGGCGCAGCTAAAAAAGCAGCTAAGAAAAAGAAGAAGTAGTTGCTTTAGGTCACTCATTCGGTGACCTAACCCACTCTACAGAATAACAAAAGCCCCTGATAGCAACGCTGTCAGGGGCTTTTTAGTCATTGAGATAAAACGAAGATTAGTTTTGTTCTTCGCGCTTGAACACTAGCTCTTTTGCGTTCGACTCTTCTTCAACAAAGTAGTAGCCCGCAGTATCAAACTGAGTCAGCTTTTCAATCGAATCAACACGGTTTTCAATGATGTAACGTGCCATCATGCCACGCGCCTTTTTCGCGTAGAAGCTAATCACCTTGTATTGGCCATTCTTACAGTCTTTAAATACAGGGGTGATCACCTGACCATCTAGGTTCTTTGGCTTCACTGCTTTGAAGTATTCATTCGATGCAAGGTTGATAAGCACATTATCGCCCTGAGCGTTTAGCGTCTCATTGAGCTTATCAGTAATCAGGTTGCCCCAGAACTGGTAAAGGTTAGTACCACGAGCATTCGCTAAACGTGTACCCATCTCTAAGCGGTAAGGTTGCATTAAGTCCAACGGCTTAAGCAAACCATACAGGCCTGACAACATGCGTAGGTGCTTTTGTGCGTATTCGAAATCCGCGTCCGTCAGAGTTTCCGCTTCAAGGCCGGTGTAAACATCGCCCTTAAATGCCAGAATAGCTTGGCGAGCATTCTCTTGAGTGAAGGTTTCGCTCCACTGCTCAAAACGCGCCACGTTAAGGCCGGCAATCTTATCGCTCACCTTCATTAGCGCCGAAACATCTGCAGGCGTTAGTTTACGGCACTCTTCAATCAGCTCGGCAGAGTGTTCAATAAACTCTGGTTGAGTAAACTGCTCGGTAGCCAATGGTGATTCATAATCTAATGTCTTTGCTGGTGATACGACAACTAACATAACTTTACCCTAATCGGTTATCTGACTTTATGCTTGATAGAGTATAGAAAAAACATCAATTTGTCTTTATGACTCTTCCTATTACTTCGATAGATAAACACCTATTTCACTAATGTCCACACAATAAAAAAGGCTAAGGTATCACTACCTTAGCCTTTCAATTTGAGAAACGGTGGACGCTCTATATTGCTCAGCGTCGCATCATAAGATTACTTCTTGTTGCCGTCCCAAATACCATCTTCTAGCTGAGACTTAAGCTCTGGGAAATCGTTCGCATCAAATGTTGGAACTTTACCCGCGTCTAGTTGACGGTTGTAGTCTTTCGCAAGCTTAATCACGATGCCTGATAGCAGGATAATCGCTACCAAGTTAACGATCGCCATTAGACCCATAGATACGTCAGCCAATGCCCATACTGTTGGCAATGTTGCCATTGAACCAAACATAACCATACCTAGAACGATAACTCGGAAAAGCACTAGGCCTTTCTTGTTGTTGTGCTCAAGGAAGATTAGGTTCGTTTCAGCGTAAGAGTAGTTCGCGATGATTGAAGTGAAAGCGAAGAAGAAGATCGCTACCGCTACGAAGATACCACCCCATGAACCTACTTGTGCTGTTAGTGCACGTTGAGTCAGTTCGATACCTGTTACTTCACCATGAGGAACGTATTCGCCCGACATTAGGATGATCGCAACTGTTGCTGAACAGATAACGATAGTGTCCATGAACACACCTAGCATCTGAACGTAACCTTGAGACGCAGGGTGCGGTGGGTAAGGCGTTGCTGATGCCGCTGCGTTTGGCGCAGAACCCATACCTGCTTCGTTCGAGAATAGACCACGTTTGATACCGTTGATCATTGCTTGAGCGATTGCGTAACCTAAACCACCCGCTGCAGCTTCTTGCAGACCGAATGCACTCTTGAAGATAAGAGCCAATACTTCTGGCACTTTCTCGATGTTTGCGAACATGATGAACAATGCAATAGCAAGGTAAGCTAGCGCCATGATCGGTACGATGATTTCAGCAGTACGTGCGATCTTACGGATACCACCGAAGATAACGAATGCAGAGATAACAACAATCGCAATACCTGTGTAGCTGCGCTCAAAGTCAAACGCTGTGTTCATAGCGCTTGCAATTGCGTTTGCTTGTACCGCGTTGAAAACAAGACCGAATGCAATAATTAGGAAGATAGAGAATAGAACCCCCATCCAACGCATGCCTAGACCTTTTTCCATGTAGTATGCAGGGCCACCACGGTAGTTACCGTCGTTGTCGCGCGTTTTGTACAGCTGAGCCAGTGTGCTCTCTGCAAACGACGTTGCCATACCTAGCATCGCAATTAGCCACATCCAGAAGATAGCACCTGGGCCACCAGCAGTTAGAGCAACAGCAACACCAGCCATGTTACCTGTACCAACACGAGCAGCAAGACTAGTACAAAGAGCTTGGAAAGATGAGATACCAGCGCTGTCTGCTTTACGGCTGTTCTTCAGGACTGAGAACATGTGGCCGAAGTGGCGGAATTGAATGAAGCCTAGTCGTACGGTGAAGTAGATACCCACACCAACGAGCAAGTAAACTAAGATTGATCCCCAAAGAAGATCGTTCATTAAATTGATTAAATCTGTCACGTGAACCTCGTATTGAGTTTAAGCACCGATCATGCTTCCTAGCCTTCCTCTTAATCGCCTATGCCTCTGTCAATGTTGTGTCGGCATTCGTTGTTATGTTCTTGCGGCGATTGAGACTGTAAATGTCGCTTCATGCATCCATTTTACGTATCAGTGTATTTTTGACGGGCGGATAATGCAGTGAGATTTAGCAAAAATCAATATGCAAAAAATCACATATAAAAGTGACATTTCACTAAAAAATCACCTTTTGTTAACACAAACCGCAACAACAACACCTCATAAAAGTCACATTATCGGGACATAAGCTCAACAATGGACAGTATCTCTCTTTAACCTGCACAGCATCCTATAAAACAGCCATCAGCCTAGGCTTTACAAGGTATAGTGAACAATCACCGTTTTTGGAAGTATCAAGTAAAACTCCTACCTACCTCATTGATAAGTGCTTGGTTGCATTGTAACGAAAGGAGCATAAGCTTCGCACAATGAATTAACATTCTCAGACAGTGAATTTAATCGTTTTCCTAAGTTTGTTTGCCTAATTTTTGAACACAAATATGAGCCGCATGTGTGATGGTAAGTCAAAAAACCACACGAAACCTTCATGAATATGAAACAAATGAGAAACAAATCAAAGTTATGGTGGCATTAATTATGGTATTTAATGGGTCCGAAAGGACTATTCCCACGGAAGGAGATATAGCTTATGGATAACTTTCAATACGACGAAATGACTGAACTTGATCTACCTCGTGCAACGCAGAAAGCGCGTTCAAAGCCTCTAAAGCGTAAATGGCGTGAGATTGAGGAGATTAACGATCGTCGACGCCTTCAAAAAGAACTCATGGACATGAATCTTGGCTTAGATTTCGACCTCGACGATATTAAGCTTTAATAGACACGATAAATAAAATAAAGGCACCCAACTGGGTGCCTTTTCTCTTTCTACAACTATTATAGAGAGCTAAACACACTCTTCTTCACTTTGGCGAACTCGAATTGCCAACTGACGGTACTGATCGGCAATCGTGTCACCAAACACAGGATCATCCTCGGGCTGTTGCCAAAGCTCTTCAACACTGCGCCAGTCTTGCACCGAAAAAGCTCCGACAATAATCGGTAGAATAACTTTCTCTTCATATTCCATGTGCTTTCGCTGCGCTTCTATAAATGCTGCAAGCTGATCAATAAACACCTGCTGAGGAACTACCGCATCTTGAAGAATCATCTCAACCACATCTAAGAAGTCAGCGGTCTTCTCCGCCAACAGCTGATGTTCAAGTTCCAGATCTTCGATGGCCTGCTGTTTACCGTAATGTTTTAAATAGTGACGGTAGATAATGTCTTCTTTCGGATGATGCACCTTATCTGAGTGGTTCATTAAATAGTGCACCACTTCCGCCACTAGGCTGTAGTTTATCGCTCGCTCTTTCTGTAGAAGCTCAAGTTTGGTCTTTAAAATCATGAGCAGACGAGCCATGTAACCATGCTCTCTTCTTATCCTTTCTATCATCATAGTATTGCACTCCATTACACCTACTCTTTGTAAGTGTATATGAAGATAGGATAATCGGGTTTGATGCTGCTCAGAAAACCATCAAACTAGACGTCAAATGGTAAACACCAATCAATTGCAGGCAAGTTTTGTGACTTCAATAGCTGATTGGTTTGAGAAAAGTGCTTACAGCCAAAAAAGCCGCGTCGCGCAGAAAGTGGAGATGGATGCGGGGCACTCAAGACAAAATGCTTACTCTCATCAATAGCTTGCCCTTTCTTCTGAGCATGCGCACCCCATAATAAGAAAACAATCGGTTCATTGCGTTCGTTAAGTTGCGCGATGATATGATCGGTAAACGTCTCCCAACCACATTTAGCATGCGAATGTGCCTTACCCTCTTCTACTGTAAGAACAGTATTAAGCATCAATACGCCCTGCTTCGCCCATGACTCAAGGTAACCGTGTGTGGGTGGCTCAAAACCCTCAATGTCATCGGCAAGTTCTTTATACATGTTGCGCAGAGAAGGCGGGATCTTAACCCCTGGCAGTACAGAAAAGGCCAAACCATGCGCCTGCTGAGCACCGTGGTATGGGTCTTGCCCAAGAATCACCACACGCACATCCTCAAAGGGCGTCATATCAAAGGCGCTGAATACCTGATCTTGGGGTGGATAGATGATCTTACCATCTCGTCTTTGCTTTTCTACAAAGTCGTTGATGTGCTGAAAGTAAGCTTGGCTCTGTTGCTGACGAATAATCTCTTGCCAAGTCTGCGACGAACTCATTGAATTGCTCCCAAACGATGCCACTCAAGTAACGCTAGTAAATGACACAAGCGAGTTGCTCAGATAAAAATAGCGGGATGAGTGATAACTGTGACTGTAAAGCCTAGTTATACCTCATACCGCTATTAATAGACATCATTGTCCAAATTCGCAGATAGAGACTCATCGATACTCACCGCTGAATAAAAAGAAGGGAATCACGATTGACCTTTCTGAGGCGTTCGATGATGACCGTGACTGTGAATATGACGATTCGGAGTCGGCAAGCGTGGGGTCGCATGAACCGTCGAGACATGAAGATTAGCTTTAGGTGTGTAAGTGGTCGAATACATAATGGCACCCTCCTCTATTACATAGTGAAATACATATTCATTAAACACTATGAAAGAAAGGTGCCAACAATCTCATTTAGCCACAACTTTTTTAAGGTTTACTGTACTCAATGATCACTCTGCGTTCAAAGATGCGTGATGATACATTCTAAGTTGTTGAATTTCCTCTTTCCAAATCGAAGAATCGATCGTTTCTAGGATCAGCGGGATATTATCAAAACGCGAATCGCTCGCGATATACTCGAAACACGCCCAACCAATTTCCCCTTGCCCTAGCGAATGGTGTCGATCGACACGGCTTGCGAACTCAGCTTTTGAATCATTGATGTGCATTGCTCTCAGATAGTGCATACCAACAATACGATCGAACTCAGCAAAGGTCGCTTCACAGGCTTCCTTGGTTCTCAAGTCGTAACCAGCTGTAAAGGTGTGGCAAGTATCTAAACAAACACCCACTCGAGTTTTATCTTCAACCTGATCGATGATTTCCGCTAAGTGCTCAAACTTCCAACCTAAATTAGTCCCTTGCCCAGACGTATTTTCAATCACGGCGATCACATCCGGTACCGCGCGATGAGCAATATTGATAGACTCCGCGATCCTCGCCAAGCAGTCACTTTCAGACATTTTCTTTAAATGACTCCCAGGATGGAAATTAAGTAGTGTCAGACCGAGTTGATTACAACGCTCCATCTCATCAATAAACGCCGCGCGAGACTTTTCGAGCTTCTCCTCTTCTGGGGCACCTAGGTTAATCAAATAAGAATCGTGAGGAAGGATATGCTCCGCGCCAAAGCCGAGCATCTTGCAGTTGGCTTTAAATGCACTGATGGTTTTTGGCTCCAATGGCTTTGCCGCCCACTGCCTCTGATTCTTAGTAAATAGCGCAAATGCGTTGGCGCCAATTTCTCGTGCACGCATAGGAGCTTGATCGACACCGCCAGCCGCAGAAACATGAGCACCTATGAATTTTTGGCGGGAATTCGGGGCGTTTTTTTCCAGAGAATTACTGTTTGTCATTAAATCACTTCACACTTACAGAATGGCGGATAAATACTTGTTTATATCCGCATCAGTTCAATAAAAGCTCTATTTTTGTAGTAAATTTACAACAAAAATAACCGTTAAATATTTTTTATAGTTTAAAATATTTTGTAACTATATTGTTTTCAAAGCTTTTATTGATTTAACTCAAAATAATTACCATTAAAAAATTAAGGTTTTTGGTTGTTTTTTGACTTAAATCAATATTAAACTAGCTAAAAATAGGTATATATAAGCCAGCTCAACAAAATTCGAAAGTTAACACCATAAATCAAACCACATTCAGTGGACTAGGAGATAGTGATGATCCAAGGTATTCAAATTACTAAAGCAGCAAACGACGAACTACTTAACTCAATCTG
This sequence comes from Vibrio sp. D420a, assembly GCF_030248625.1. Lineage (NCBI taxonomy): Bacteria > Pseudomonadati > Pseudomonadota > Gammaproteobacteria > Vibrionales > Vibrionaceae > Vibrio > Vibrio sp. D420a. The sequence continues at coordinate 70,335 of NZ_JAHGAN010000029.1, forward strand.
GCTACTAGATAGCGAAAAGAACGAAGCGCGTTGTGTTGCAGCAACTGCTGGTTTCGAAGCTGACCAAGTTATCCCAGCTGCTGATCTAGGTGAGTACGAGAGCCGTGAAGTTGCAATCGAAACTGCACCTCGCATCGAAGGTGGTCAACACCTAAACGTAAACGTTCTTAAGCGCGAAACGCTAGAAGACGCAGTTGCTCACCCAGAGAACTACCCTCAGCTGACTATCCGTGTATCGGGCTACGCTGTACGTTTCAACTCGCTAACGACTGAACAGCAACGTGATGTTATCGCACGTACGTTCACTGAGTCTCTATAATTTAGAGCTTAAGCGTAACCAAATTTAAAAAGCTTGGTCATTACTGACCAAGCTTTTTTTATGTCTATCATTTACGGCGCATTCCTTTGGGAAGGATCTTTGCGAAACGCTTTGGCTAACGTGGTAGGGTCGAGTTTATCTCGCTGCTGAGCAGCCCCTTCTGCCCACCACACCAACTGGTGCAGAGTTCGATTCATGTATTCATCCCATTGATCCTGCTCTGATACATCCGCCACACTTCCCTCTTCATTGAAGACTTGCTGCGCTCTAGGTAGATGAATCATCGCCGACACGGGTAAACATCCTAACTCTGATAAGAAGGTTCTCATCGATACCGCTGCGCGAGCGCCTCCCCACTGCCCCGCAGAATAGGTCACTATCGCACTCGGTTTATAAGAAAACAGCGAACTCCCAAAATGATTCAGAATGTTTGCTAGTGCTGGGCTCATCGAGTGATTGTATTCAGGAGTCACCATCACATAACCATCAGCTTGTTTTATCTTCTCCGCTAACTCGCTTAACGAAGCTGGCACCTGAGAGCGTCGGTAAGAAAACTCCGGCTTGAATATCGGCCCAAGCTCATAATCAAGAGGGTCGATGATCTCCACCGTGTGCTCAGGGTAAGTTTTATTCAGCAGCTTCAAACACGCCTGGCTGACTCGCTCCCCCACTCGTGCAGGTTTCGGTGGCGTGCTTTCTCTTACTGAGCCTAGAAACACCAAAAAGTGCATACCTTCTCCTCGTATCAATAGCCAATAAAAAAGGTGAATACCCATGGCACTCACCTTTTCGTTTAATCTAACAAAACCGTGATTGGTTTGTCATTGTCATACTCTTATCAGAATTGACGTATTCAGACCTATGGCTGAACTCGACGCAGTACTTCTTTAAGAGCATCAAAGTCGTTCGCAAGGTCTTCAGACAGCAGCTCCATCGCAGCGTGTTTCGCTAGCGGACCTGGCAGATCGATGTCTGAACCTAGAATGTCATCAACCACTTCTTTGAATTTAGCCGGGTGAGCCGTACATAAGAACAGGCCTGTTTCACCGTCTTGCAACTGCTCGTCTAGTAGACGATAAGCGATAGCACCGTGTGGTTCACATAGGTAGCCTTGTGCTTTTAGGTCACGTACTGATTCTGCGCTCTGCTCATCAGATACTTTACCTTTACCCAGTGTATCCAAGCCCCAACCTTTCAGTTGGCAAAGCTCTTCGATACGAGGCCAGTTGTTCGGTTGGCTCACATCCATTGCGTTTGATGTGGTTGCAACAGTCGGCTTTGGATCCCACTCGCCCGTTTCTAGGTAACGTGGCACTGTGTCATTTTCATTGGTCGCAGCGATGAAGCGCTTCACCGGTAGGCCTAACGCTTTCGCCAATAAGCCCGCAGTTAGGTTACCGAAGTTACCGCTCGGTACTGAAACCACTAGGTTTTCACGCTGCTCTTTAGTCAGTTGAGAAGCCGCTTCAAAGTAGTAACAGATCTGCGCCATTAGACGACTGATGTTGATAGAGTTCGCTGAGTTAAGACCGATCTCTTCACGCAGTGCTGCGTCATCAAATGCTTGCTTAACCAGTGCCTGACACGCATCGAAGTCACCGTCGATAGCAACAGTGTGGATGTTTTTACCTAGTGTACAGAACAGCTTCTCTTGCAGTGGGCTGATCTTGCCTTTCGGGTAAAGAATCACAACGTTGATGTCTTCCATACCGTAGAACGCGTGCGCAACGGCTGCGCCCGTATCACCTGATGTCGCCGTAAGGATGGTAATCTTGCCGCCGTCTGAAACAGCTGCCAAAGATTGCGCCATAAAACGGCCGCCAAAATCTTTAAATGCTAGCGTTGGGCCGTGGAACAGCTCAAGTGCGTAAACGCCATCTTTCACTTGGTTGATAGGTGCAGGGAATTGGAATGCTGCATCTACCATTTGATCGATCTGCTCTTTGGGTAGTTCATCACCAATCAGTGCCGATAGGATCTTTGCGCTACGAGGGACAAAGTCCTCTGCAAGTAGTGCATCGATATCATCAAACTTTGGTAGCTCTGATGGGAAAAATAGACCTTGGTTACGACCTAGACCTTGGCGAACGGCTTGGCCAAAAGAGACTTGTTCATCATTTTCTTTGATGTTGTACAGCTTCATAACTCACTTCCTGTAACGATCGAGCCTTGCTTATCTAGACGACAAACATGGACGAATCCTTCTTCATTTTGTACGTAATTTTGTTCTAACCAGCGTGCAACACGCTCAGCGACATCTTTTTCTTTGCAAATGCTAAATAAGGTCGGACCGCTGCCGGAGATTCCCGTAGCAAGCGCTCCCGCTGACAACGCGTATTTACGGGCGTCAGCAAAACCTGGTAGCAGTTTCTCACGATATGGTTCTGCGATCACGTCTTTGATCATTTTTGCAGCAAGCTCTGGCTGACCAGAGTGGCAAGCGTGAATAAAGCCCGCAAGGTGACGACCATGAGCAATGATATCTTGGCGACGGTATTGAGATGGTAGGATCTCTCGCGCTTCAGCCGTCGATACCTTAATCCCTGGATACGCCATTACCCAGTACCAGTCATCAAAGCAAGGGACTTCTTGGCTGATGATACCCAGCTCTTCCAACATCAATTGCACGCCACCAAGGTAACATGGAGCCACGTTATCGTAGTGAACGCCACCTGAAATCTTGCCTTCCATCTCACCCATTAGCGCAAGCAATTCAGTCTCGTCCAATGGCTGACCATGGAAACGGTTCAAGGCATCCAGTGCGGCAACAATTGAGCACGCACTTGACCCTAGACCAGAGCCAATCGGCATGTTCTTTTCAAGTGTCATCTCTAGTGGTTTAAGAGCAACACCCTTCTTATCGATTTCACGAGCAAACACTGTCCAACAGTCGTAAACAATGTTCTCTTTTGCTTCTGTTGGCAGCTTAGAAACAAAGCTGCCGGCTGTTTTTAGAGAGAATGGTTCATCACCTGCTTTAACCATCACTCGGTCACCAAGCAGTGTGCCATCGATAGGCGACACAGCTGCACCAAGGACATCAAAACCAACGCTGACGTTACCGATTGAAGCTGGAGCGTAAACTACAACATCCATATCACTTGAACTCATTCTTATACTCCTAATTTCCAGCCAAGGGTACGCATTACATCAGAGAATACACCTGCTGCTGTTACCTCAGTACCCGCACCGTAACCACGCAGTACTAATGGGATTGGTTGGTAGTAACGGCTGTAGAATGCTAGCGCGTTCTCACCATCTTTAATCTTGAACATTGGGTCATCGCCATCAACTGCAGCGATGCGAACCTTACATTTACCATCGGCAATTTCGCCCACATAACGCAGCACTTTGCCTTCTTCAGCCGCTTTTGCTGACTGCTCTTGGAAGTAAGCATCCGCTTCTGGTAGACGCGCCATGAACTCTTCTACGCTACCTGAATCATCAAAACCTGGTGGCAGTGCTTGGTCAACTTCTACGTCTTCAAGCTCTAATGCCATACCTGCTTCACGCGCCAAGATAAGGAGCTTACGCGCCACATCCATGCCCGAGAGATCGTCACGTGGGTCAGGTTCTGTAAAGCCGTTATCTTTCGCAATATTAGTTGCTTGGCTCAGAGTCATACCCTCATCAAGCTTACCGAAGATGTAAGATAGAGAGCCCGATAGGATGCCGTTAAATTTCTCAAGTTCGTCACCCGCAGAGATAAGGTTCTGCAAGTTCTCGATAACCGGAAGGCCAGCACCTACTGTTGTCTCGTACATCAGCTTACGACGTGAGTTTCGTGCCACTTCACGAAGCTGATGGTAGTACGCCATGCTTGCTGTGTTTGCTTTCTTATTCGGTGTAACAACGTGGAAACCCGCTGCTAGGAAATCAGCATACTGGTTTGCAATCGCTTCGCTTGACGTACAATCAACCAGTACTGGGTTGATGATGTGATTACGTTGCACCAAAGCAGCAAGACGCGGCAGGCTGAATTCTTCTGTTGCACTGTTCATGCGGTCACGCCAGTGCTCTAGAGGCAGACCTTCACTATCAAGCAGTAGGCCTTTACTGTTTGCTAAACCACATACGCGGATAACAATGCCTTTCTCTGCCAATTTACCTTGCTGACGCTTGATCTGATCCACCAGCTCGCCACCAACGCCGCCAACACCAACAACGAAGACATCAAGGAAGTGTTTAGAGTTAAATAGGTTTTCGTGACACGCTTTAATCGCTTCAGAGATTTTATCTTCAGGAATCACTGCAGAGATTGCTCGCTCAGAAGAGCCTTGTGCGATCGCGACGATGTTTACGTTCACTTCTGCCAGTGAAGAGAAGAATTGAGAAGCAACACCGCGTGAAGTACGCATGCCGTCACCAACCAGTGTAACGATAGCTACGTCGTCCATGAACTCTACTGGCTCAAGTAGGCCATCTTTCAGTTCAAGCTCAAACGCTTCAGACAATACTTGTTGTGCTTTCTGCTTATCTGCAGACTCGATACAGAAGCTGATGCTGTACTCAGATGAAGATTGAGTAATAAGAACAATTGAAACGCCAGCTGAAGACATTGCACCGAATACGCGGCTCGCCATGCCCACCATGCCCTTCATGCCTGGGCCTGAAACGTTAACCATTGTTAGGTCACTCAGGGTAGTGATGCCTTTGATCGCTAGATTGTCTTCGCCGGTATCTTGACCAATCAGTGTGCCCGCACCTTGAGGGTTAAAGCTGTTTTTGATCAAGCAAGGAATGTGGAACTGAGCAATCGGTGCGATGGTTTTCGGGTGAAGAACAGAAGCGCCAAAGTATGAAAGTTCCATCGCTTCTTGGTAGCTCAATGACTTAAGAAGACGAGCATCATCAACAAGGCGAGGGTCACAGTTATAAACGCCGTCTACATCCGTCCAGATTTCACAACAATCAGCACGCAGACACGCTGCCAATACCGCTGCTGAGTAGTCAGAACCATTTCGGCCTAGTGTAACTAGCTCACCTTTTTCATTACCGGCAGTAAAGCCAGGCATGATGTTAACGTGTCCTTGAGGAAGAGGATTTTGACGGAAGTTCTGCGTAGAGACATCAACATCAACCATCGCTTCTAGGTGATCACCTTTCGCGTATAGGTACTGAACCGGGTCGATAAGATTCGCTGGCTGACCTTTTGCTTCTAATACAGCCTTCATCAGCTGGATAGAGATACGCTCACCTTTACTGATGATGCGCGCATTAACATGGTTAGGACACATGCCTAATAGGTCAATACCGTTTACAAACTGACGTAGTTGAGTCAGTGATGTCTCAACTTGCTCTTGGAAAGCCGTGCCATCCACGCCCGGAACCAGTGCTTTAATGTCAGAAAATAGTGCTACAAAAGAGGACTCAATCTCTTTGATTTGAGATTCCGCTTCACCATGTTTAAGTGCCGACTCAATCACCGCAACCAACTTGTTCGTTGTTTTGCCTGGTGCTGATAGCACGACCGCTAGCTCTTCTTGCTGGGCATTATTAGCGATGATATCCGCCGCTCTCAAAAAACGATCGGCGTCCGCTAATGATGAACCTCCAAACTTTAAAACTCGCATCCCTTCCTCTCCATAAGTCGTAAAAATGGTATAAAAAAAGGCCTGTATCTTGTGGGATACAGGCCTTTATTTGTAAATCCGTTAGTTAGCAGCCTGCCCCAACAATTGTAATGTCGGTAATAATAATGGTTGTGGTCATTACTAGGTGGCTTGAGTGCTGCATATTCAATTCTCTGCGTTTGCTTATCTCTACGTGTATCAAGTTTTGCTACATCTCGTCAATGAAAAGTTACTTTTTTTTCGCATTCACGACATTTTTCATAGTAAGACGTTATTTAGAGCAGAAAGTAGCCATGAAATGCAAGGCATAAAAAATGAACAGAGTTTGCTCTAGATCGCAAAAGCAACCTGTTGCTTATTAATTCTGAGCAAAAAGGTATCTGGTTCGTACAGCTAACCACCAAGATCTGTGCTTTAATTAGACAACAAGCGTATATAACAAATAATAACGACATCAGGAGTGGGAAGTGAAAAGATTACTATTTCTTTTAGCCTTTGCTATGCCTGTTATTTGTAACGCGAATTCGTTGCCTCTCTTACCGAGCCAACTCGACACCTCTGCACACAAGTTTTTTATCTCTAGCCAAAGTTCAACCAATGAATCATTCGATGTTTGGAAAGTCGACAGTGGCTACTCATACTCGGTGTTTAAGAACGTCGATCTGTTCGTAGGTGCTCGTATCAATAGCGATGCTCTAAGGCATGAAAATGGATTCCTTAGTGGCGTAAGCTATCAACTGAGTGATCGCATCTCTTTCAACAGTACTCTGCATACCTACAGTAATGAAGAGGATGTTGAACAAGGAAAAGAAAAGTCGATTGCAGCCGAGGTGACCAGCCGAGTGCAGCTGACCGATAACCTAGACCTGCATGCCACCCTCGATTACGAAGAGTGGCAGCAAGGTGTGGAAGTTGGGATTGGTTTTCGTTTTTAAGCAGATTGCTGGTTCTAGGTCACTTCAACTTCCAAACCGTTTCCCGTTTCCACTTAAAAATCGCTAGCTACGGGTTGATCAGAAGCTCTGAAGAGAGGAGCACTCCGTTCCAATCAGCATAGATGTAGTCACCAGGCTGAATCAGTTGGTTATGAATCGTCAGCGTCACATTCACTTGGCCACTGCCACGTTTCTCAGTTTTGAACGGTGAAGATCCTAGAGCTTGAACACCAAGATCCATCTGCGACATCATACCGACATCACGGATAGCACCATTGACGATCACGCCTTCCCAGCCATTCTCAATCGCCAATATGGCAAGTTGATCACCGAGTAAGGCTTTTTGGCAAGAGCCGTTTCCATCGACCACCAGTACCTTACCTTTTCCGTCACCTTCTAACACATCACGAACCTTAGAATTATCGTGATAGCAACGCACTGTTACAATTTCGCCCCAGAACGCAGCACGTTGGCCGTAGTTCTGTAAAGGGAGATTGAGTAGCGTCACTTTGCTTTCGAACTCATCACATAAGTCCGGTGTTATATCGTGCATATATCCTCCATGAGCGAGACAGGCAGCCCATGCCGCGAGTCCCATGCTTAAAGTAAAAATAAATCCTTTGTTTTCAATACGTCTATAATTAAAAGACAGCTTATCGCTTCCTAGGTTCCACAGCCTACTCTTGATGTAGGTAAGTGTGACTACGAAAGCAAAATATACGAGCCAGTTCGAATAGCCATTCCATATTTATGGCTATTTAATCATTTATAGTGTTGATTAAGCAGTAGCTCATACTAATCAAGTTTGATACCAGACAGCAATTGATATAAATCAACAAAGTGAATGGAATTAACATTATCGCGTTGTTAGCATGCTGTTAACATTATAGAATTCTCAGCAATCACTAACAGAATGATTAAAAGGCGTACTGGATTTACGTTATTGGCAATACTTCAAGGAAGGCAGACAGCTGGAAGTAAGTGTATTTTTGAAAACTTTGAGTTATCATCAAAATTACATTACCTGTATGTTATGTTTTTGCCTAGAATTTATTCTATTAGCACAGTTTCGTCACAAATTTAGGTACCGCCAAAATGCAAACCCCGCAGATTCTTATCGTAGAAGATGAGCAAGTAACTCGTAACACTCTTAAGAGTATTTTTGAAGCAGAGGGATATGCTGTTTTTGAGGCTAGCGACGGTGAAGAGATGCACCAAGTGCTGTCTGACAACCAAGTGAACCTTGTTATCATGGACATCAACTTACCTGGTAAGAACGGCCTTCTACTTGCTCGTGAACTACGTGAGCAAGCAAATGTTGCGCTAATGTTCTTAACTGGTCGTGATAATGAAGTAGACAAAATCCTTGGTCTAGAAATTGGTGCAGATGATTACATCACTAAGCCTTTCAACCCTCGTGAACTGACTATCCGTGCACGCAACCTTCTGAACCGTTCAATGAGCACAAGCTCTGTTCAAGAAGAGAAGCGCAGCGTTGAGAAGTACGAATTCAACGGTTGGGTTTTGGATATCAACAGCCGCTCTCTAGTAAGCCCAGATGGCGAAGGCTACAAGCTGCCTCGCTCTGAGTTCCGTGCACTACTGCACTTCTGTGAGAACCCAGGCAAGATCCAAACACGTGCAGACCTTCTTAAGAAGATGACTGGCCGTGAGCTTAAGCCACATGACCGTACAGTAGACGTAACTATCCGTCGTATTCGTAAGCACTTTGAATCAGTATCTGGTACGCCAGAAATCATTGCTACGATTCACGGTGAAGGCTACCGCTTCTGTGGTGATCTAGAAGACTAATTCACACCATCACAGTGAATAGAAAAAGGGAGAATGCTCAGCATCCTCCCTTTTTTAATACCCGTTTCACGCGGCACGAATAGCATGCCGGAGCACGCTATTCTTGATTTACTGAAGCACTTATTTAGTAAACCGTATCCACTTTGACGTCTTTCTCAACTAGCCACTTCACCGCTTCACCATCTTTCAGCTCCACTGCAACATCAACAGGTTGTTCGCTGTCGATCTCTAGCTGCCACACAAACGCCACTTCCCATTGCGTTTCATTGTGCGTTCTTAGGTCTAGGTCATCGCCAGTAATAAGTAGCGTGTCCGCGCCCTGTTTAACAGTGACACTCTCAACAGCCAGTGTCGCTGGTAATTGAGAATCTGATTCAAGGTAAATGGCACCATGCAGTGTCTTATCTTGTGCTTCACCAATGGTTGGCATCTTATTTAGCCAAAGATTACTTTTCATTGTGATGGTCGTAGTAGAAACTTCGACTTGGTTGTCTTGTTGCCATTCTACTTGTGGTGCAGAACAACCCGCTAATGCCACAACACAGGCGGCGAATGCTATTTTTTTCATTATTCTTCTACCTTTGATTTAACCAACTCTTTAAGACTTCAATGTCGTTCTGATATTCGTTGTTAATTTCATCGACCCAATCTGAGATGTTCTCCCACCATGCTGGTAGATCCGGTGATTGCGCTTTTTGCGCCACTTGTTGAATTCGTTTCAAACCAATCGAGCCTGCAGCCCCCTTGATCTTATGTGCTTCTGAAACGATATTGGCTTGGTCTTTTGCCACCATGTTTGAGTTTAGGATATCCATGTAGTCAGGCATCATATCTTCAAACATCGCGATGCTATCAAGCACAGGCTTAGGGCCAACAATATCAACATAAGACTCTAGCATCTCAATATCAAGCAAGCTGGTGTCTATGGACGTAGTTTTCGGCTCCACCACTTGTGCCTCTTCAATCACTTGTGGTTTATCCGGTTGCTCGCTCTCTATCAGCTTAGCAATCACATCTTGAATCGCTTTCACAGATAGCGGCTTGCTGATGGCATCATCCATCCCTTTGTTGAGGTACTCTTTCTTGTTGTTAAGCACATTGGCCGTCAACGCCACCAGCGGTGGTAACTCTGAGTACTTCTCACGATAGTACTTAGCGATATCAAAACCGGTCATGTCTGGAAGTTGAATATCTAGCAAGACCAGATCAAACTCTTGCGGGTTGAACGCAATCTGCGCCTCTTTACCAGTCATGACCACCGTCACTTTGTGACCTAAACTCTCAAGCAGCGAACGGGCAACCGTAACATTGAGTTCAATGTCTTCCACCATAAAGATATTCAATTGCGACTGCTTTCTTGGCGTCTTCACTAGAGCTTGAGTATCGTGATTAACAGGTACACGAATCGAGACTGTGAAGGTACTGCCGAAGCCCTCTTCACTGCTTACGGTAATGTCGCCGTCCATCATGTTAATCAACTGCTTCGAGACGGCTAATCCAATTCCCGTCCCAACGGCATGTAAGTTATCAGAGCCGGATTTCACTTGGTAATACATCGCAAAGATCTTGTCGATTTCGCTCTCTGGAATACCAATACCGGTGTCTTCCACTTCCATCGTGATATGCGCGAAGTCATCTTCGATATCCGCGCTCACCGTCATTACCACGCCGCCGTCTTTGGTGAACTTCATCGCGTTACTAACGAGATTCCACAGCACTTGGCGCAAGCGAGTGCCATCAACTTCTACTGCTGTTGGCAGATCAGATAGTCTTTCGAGATCGAACCTCAATCCTTTCTGCTCCGCCATCAATGCAGAGATGCTCTCCATCTCAGAAACAAAGTCTTCAAAATTAATTGGCGTCGGGAAAAGCTCAAGCTTGCGTCGGTCGAACTTATCCATGTCGATAATATCGTTAAAGATATTCCCAAGCGTCACGGCGCTGACCTTAATAGTCTGCATATGTTTACGCTGCTCAGTCGTCAATTGACTATCGAGTAGCATACGACTCAAGCCGACAATACCGTTAAGCGGGGTGCGCAGCTCATGGCTGATGGTTGAAATGAACGTGGTCTTATCGCGACTGGCTTTCTCAAGCGACTCTTCGTGCTCTTTACGCTCAGTAATATCACGCCCAAAGCCCACCAAGCCAAGGTGACGACCATCTTTGCTGTAGAAAGGAACTTTGCGCAATTCGAAGTAGTTCTTACGCCCATCAGGGTACTCTAGCCACTGCTCATAAGTGACGGCTTGATTGTCAGCAAAGACCTTTTCATCGGTCTCAACCACTTGCTGAGCCACCTCTTTGCTGTAGACATCCCAAGGTGTTAAGCCAACTAGGTCTTTCTCTGTTTTACCAGTCAGTTCTTCAACGGCTCGGTTACATCCAGAGAATACGCCATCTTCATTGCGGTAATAGATAAGGTCAGGAGAGGCATCAATGAAAGAACGCAAAAGAGCGGTTCTCTCCGCCAATTCAAGCTGAGTGCGTTCGCGTTGAAAGACTTCGTTCTCTAGGTCATGCATTGCTTCAGCACGCGCCTCTTCAGCTTTTTCACGCTCTTCGATCTCTTGGTTAAGCTTCTCGATATTGAGCTGCAGTTTGTTGTTTAGCTCTTGGTCACGCTCGCGCATGTCCCCAAGTTTAGAGACCAATTTAGCCAGGCGCTGACGAGACTCTTCCAGCTGATCAACAACGACGGAGAGAAAATAGACGGCCCAAGGAGTGATAACCAAACCAAAGAAGACAGAGCGGACAATATCGATATCATCGACATTACCTTTGAGAGCCAGAGTGATACCAACTTGAACCACGACCGCGAGTGCGACCAGTGCTAATGCGAGGAGAATAGAGAATCGGACAATTCCCAGCTTTACGAGAAGATCAACGTAATACTGGGCGAGATTTTTCATGGGTTTCATTTAGCGCTCCATGCGATAAGACTAGCAATATTCTACCCTGTTTAGACAAGGGAGGTAAGCTAGCCACATCACATGCAACAGCCATGCGGGCATTTAATTACGCTTATCTTGGTGTCTGTTGATGGCTCATAAACCCAAGGTATGGAGACGCCCTGTTGAGCTGGGGTGAACACTAGTTTGATTACGTCCATCCGCTTTAGCTTGATAAAGGGCGCTGTCAGCCAAGGCAACCGCCGATTCCATCTCATCATCGAGCGTTGGAATGTAAGAAACCACCCCGATACTCACTGTCACCCACTCAGAAACCAGAGACTTTTCGTGAACAATGCCAAGGCTTTGAATCTCATCATGGATACGTTGCGCCACCAGCTGAGCACCTTCAGTTGCTGTGTTTGGCAATATGAAGGCAAACTCTTCACCACCGTAACGCGCAACACAGTCAGACGATCGGTTGAGCACGCGTTTAAAGGCTTTTGATACTTGAATCAAAGCGTCATCACCTTGTTGGTGACCATAGAAATCGTTATAGCCTTTAAAGTAGTCGATATCACATAGCATGATGGTGAGCGGCTGCCTTTCTCGTACATGGAAATGCCACAAGGTAGAAAGCTGCTCATCAAAACGGCGGCGGTTAGAAACTTGAGTCAGGCTATCTAAGAAGCTCAAGCGCTCTAGCTCTAAGTTCGCCTCTTCTAGTTTCTGCTCTGCTAAGTAACGCTCTGAAATATCACGCGCCATGATCAACACGCCGCTGGTGCTTGATGCAGGATCTTTAAATGGAGATTTCACCACATCGTACCAAGTCTGTTCACCATCACTTGAGACGACCTTATCGATGTAGCGCAGTGATTTTCCTTGATGAAGCACTTGATGATCAGAATCTGAAAGGCGTAAGTACATGCTATTTGGCACAACGTCTTGTAGGCGCTTGCCGACTAAGTCACTCACCTCAGAGATCCCCAATGCGGCAACAAACGGCTTATTACACGCCTGATAAACCATGTTCTCATTGAAGATACCGATCGAATCTGGGCTAGCCTCTAAGATGTTTTGAAGAATGGTGTCTCTCTGAGCCAACGCCACCTCAGTGTCTTTACGCTTTTCCATCTCATCGCGCAGTTGTTGCTGCATGTCATGCCAATCGGTCACATCATGGCTGATGGAGAGAGTACCAATCCTCTCCCCATTTCCATCAATCAACACACTTTGATAGGTCTCAAGCAGGCAGCTCTTTCCTTCTTGATCGGTCGTCCAGCTGCGTTGGCTGACTCGCCCTTTTAGCGCGCCACTCGACACACTCAGCGTGCCCTCTTCTAGACGACCATGCCAAAACTTCTTAAACGATCGGTTACTAGCCACGAGATCGCCCTTTTGATCTTTTACATAAATCAATTCAGACAGCGAATCCAAAGCGGTACGAGCAACATTAAGCTCTCGCAATTCTTGAGATTGCTCTTCACTAGAGTGTTTATGCGGCGTTGCGTAGAGCATCCATACACGTTTACCGCGGAAGATCATCTTGCGCCCTAGCATGTTGACCTTGCGAGATTCGAACTCAGATAACGCCCACATCAGGCATTGTTCAAAAGAGTGGCTACTTTGATGATTAGAAAGATTTTCAGAGAAAGCAGTTTGACAGTCATTGGTTGGGTAGCGGAAATGAGTCCCCATCTGACGGATACCCAATAATTGCATAGCCTGACGATTCGCATGCACGATTTCGCCACTCTTAACATCGACCATACACAAAGGTGCAGGCGTGGCGAGCAGCAGATGTTCGATATGCGCTTGATAACGGGAATAGAGATACCAGCCGAACAAGGTAAACAGCAGAAGGGTAACAATAAACGATCCATAGCAAATCGCATTGTCCCACAACCAAGTCATCAATGGTTCCATCTACCCTCTGTCTATATACATCTTTAATAAGGGCGGATCTTATCACTAATTGATCTTTTTATCTCTACAAGCCGCTGCAGGTTAATTCGGCGTCGGGTTGAGCTGTGGCAAGGTATAGACAAAAGCCTCGCCATTCTTGCAGCCTTGAGCGCCACTTTTATCTAGTGAACGACCAATCTCGGTCATGGCGAGCCAACGATTCTCACACCACAATGGCGACAACAAAGTTGGTCTACGCGCTGCAGAAGAGACTCGATGATAAATCACCTCAGCCGGAGTACGCTGAATCATATCCGTAGCAATATCGACATACTCTTCTAAAGATGGAGCCTCTAACTTGCCGGCTTTCCACGCCTTAGCCATAGTGCTGCCCTCAACAATATGTAAGCCGTGCAGTTTGATTCCATCTGTACCAACGTTTAAAACACGATCTAATGTTTCAAGGTTGTCAGCTTTAGTCTCTTTAGGTAAACCAACGATCAAATGGGTACACACCTTGATACCTAATGCCCTAGCACGCTTGGTGATACTCTCATAGATAGCGAAATCGTGACCACGGTTGATACGCTTTAACGTTTGATCATTTGCGGTCTGTAGTCCCAATTCTAACCAGATCTCGTAGCCTTGTTTTACATAACCAGCCAGCAGCTCTAATACGGAATCTGGGACACAATCAGGGCGCGTTCCAACACACAATCCAACGATATCAGCACCCGGTGCTTTAAGCGCCTCTTCATACATATTCTTCAACACCTGAACTTCTGCATAAGTACTGGTGTAAGCCTGAAAATAAGCGAGATACTTTTTAGCTCGTGCAATTTCACCCGCTCTATCGTTGAGCTGAGCTGCAATACTTTGGACTTGAGTCTCTTCGTCTGCAAACGACGCAACGTTACAAAAAGTACAGCCTCCTCGACCAATGGTTCCATCACGGTTAGGACAACTGAAACCACCATGTAAAGTCAGTTTATGGACCTTTTCGCCATAGCGACGCTGGAGATCTTGACCAATCGTATTGACCAGTTCGTGTAATTGCATGAGAGGTGCACCAAGCTAAATAGGAATGAATATCAATTTCATCTATGAAAGTTAATTACAGGATTTCATAAATTAAGCCGGGCAGCTTACTGAAAAGCGTTTGCGAGACACCTAACAAATATCAATAAAAATGCAAAAAAACGGCTCTATTTGCCTAATGTTGCACAAATGTTATGCAAAAAATTCAATTCAAAACGAAAAAAATGGTCTACATCGTTCAACTTTCATTGCAATTATCCTTAACAAAATTGTAGGATACTTACACATATTGGCATTTTTTGAGTATTTTATTACAGCTCAAACTTGCTAATAAATCGGTGTTATCCAAATCCCACCTATATAAACCACTAGTTTGTGGTCAAAAAAAAACGGATATCACTAAGGATTGTTTTTCTCGCAAAATTTTTCCTGCGAGAGACAGAAAGGACTCAAACCGCCAACACAGGGCAGGTTTAGACTCATAAATATAAAAGGACAAGGCTGACGAAGTGCAAACTAGTTACGCCTAGATTTAACTGGAAGGATGTATCTATGGTAGATCAAGAGCAGAACTCACAGGGTCTGTATACTCCTGAATTGGAGCATGACGCTTGTGGTATCGGTTTTGTAGCTCACCTCAAAAACCGTAAGTCTCATGAAGTAGTGACCCAAGCACTAGATATGCTAGCTCGAATGGAACACCGTGGTGGCCAAGGCTGCGATCCGTGTTCAGGTGATGGCGCAGGTATCTTGCTGCAAAAACCACACGAGTTTCTACTTGAAGAGACGGTAAAGCTAGGTATTAAGCTGCCATCTTTTGAAAAATACGGTGTTGGTGTTGTACTTTTCCCTAAAGACGAACACAAACGTGCACAATGTCGCGACATTATGGAGCGCAATGCACAACGCCTAGAGTTAGAAGTGATCGGTTACCGTGTGTTGCCAACTGATAACTCAATGATCGGCGCCGATCCACTGAGCACAGAGCCTCAATTCGAGCATGTATTTATCTCTGGTGGCCCAGGTATCACACCTGAAGAGCTAGAGCGTAAACTGTACGTTTTACGTAACTACACGGTTCGAGTATGCCTTGAGAGTGTGTCTAACATTGGTGATGACTTCTACATCAACTCTATGTCTTACAAGACGGTTGTGTACAAGGGTCAACTAACCACTGAACAAGTACCTCAGTACTTCCTAGACCTACAAAACCCAACGATGGTAAGTGCTCTTGCGCTAGTTCACTCTCGTTTCTCTACCAATACATTCCCTCGCTGGCGTCTAGCACAGCCTTTCCGTTACATCGCTCACAACGGTGAAATCAACACAGTTCGCGGTAACCTGAACTGGATGAAAGCCCGTGAAGCGATCATCGAATCTGACCTGTTCACTCAGGCTGAGATCGACATGCTACTGCCTATCTGTCAGGAAGGCAGCTCGGATTCATCTAACTTCGATATGGCACTTGAGCTCCTAGTTCTGTCTGGTCGCAGCCTGCCACATGCATTGATGATGATGATCCCTGAAGCATGGCAAGAAAACAAAAACATGGATCCAACTCGTCGCGCGTTCTACCAGTACCACGCGAACGTAATGGAACCATGGGATGGCCCAGCATCTGTATGTTTCACAGACGGTGTTCAAGTAGGTGCAACCCTTGACCGTAACGGTCTGCGCCCTTCTCGCTACACAGTCACTAAAGATGACTTCCTAGTAATGGCTTCAGAGTCTGGTGTTGTTGAAATTGAACCAGAGAACGTTGAGTTCCGTGGTCGTCTACAACCAGGTCGTATCTTCGTCGCTGACCTAGAGCAAGGTCGCATCATCTCTGATGAAGAAGTGAAAGACGGCATTGCATCAGCACAGCCATACGAGAAGTGGGTTGAAGAGAACCTACTGAGCCTGAAAAAACTGCCAGATGCGAGCAACGAATTCAGCCAGCCTTCACCAGAGAAGCTACTGCACAAGCAGCAAGCGTTTGGTGTAAGCTCTGAAGAAGTCAACGAAATCATTGTACCGATGGCGAAAGATGGTAAAGAGCCACTTTCTGCAATGGGTGCCGACTGGCCACTAGCGATTCTTTCGCACCAGTCACAACATCTATCAAACTACTTTAAGCAGCTGTTTGCTCAGGTAACTAACCCGCCAATCGACCCGATTCGTGAGCGTATGGTTATGTCTCTGAACACTTACCTAGGTAAAGATCAGAACCTACTGGCTGAGTCTCCAGAGCACTGTCAAAAAGTAGAGCTTGAGTCGCCAGTTCTATCTAACTCTGAACTTGAGAAACTACGTGCTATCGATAACGAGCACCTTCAAGCGAAGACGCTAGACATCGTATTCCAAGCAAGCGAAGACGAAGGCAAACTAGAGCGTGCACTTAAGCGTATCTGTCAGTACGCAGAAGATGCCGTTATCGATGGTTACTCAATCATCCTTCTAACAGACCGCGCGGTTAACTCGAACCATGCTGCAATCCCAGCAATGCTGGCGGTTGGCGCAGTTCACCACCACCTAATCCGTAAGGGTCTACGTGCGAAGTGTGACATTGTGGTTGAGACAGGTGATGCTCGTGAGACGCACCACTTTGCAACTCTGATCGGTTACGGCGCAAACGCAGTGAACCCATACCTAGTTATCGAAACTATGGTTGACCTGCAGCGTACGAAGAAGCTTGATCCGGAAACAAACATTCGCGAGCTGTTCGAAAACTACCGTAAGTCAATCAATGGCGGTCTTCTGAAGATCTTCTCGAAGATGGGTATTTCAACACTGCAGTCTTACCACGGTGCACAGATCTTCGAAGCATTGGGTATCAGCAAGTCTGTGGTTGATAAGTACTTCACAGGTACGGTTTCACGTATCCAAGGTCTAACGATCGATGATATCGCTAAGGAAGTTCTAGTACGTCACCGTATCGGCTTCCCGACTCGTGAAATCCCAGTACAAGTGCTTGATGTGGGTGGTGTTTACCAATGGAAACAACGTGGTGAAAAACACCTGTTTAACCCTGAGACTATCTCACTACTACAAGAATCAACGCGCAACAAAGACTACGCTCAGTTCAAGAAATACGCGAAAGCGGTAGATGACCAAGGCGATAACGCAGCAACGCTACGTAGCCAACTAGACTTTGTTAAGAACCCAGCAGGTTCAATCCCGCTAGAAGAAGTAGAGCCAATCGAAAACATCCTTAAGCGCTTCGCGACAGGTGCAATGTCATTCGGTTCTATCTCTTACGAAGCACACTCTACACTGGCAGTAGCGATGAACCGCATCGGCGCGAAATCGAACTCTGGTGAAGGCGGTGAAGATCCAATGCGTTTCGAGCGCAAAGAGAACGGTGACTGGGAACGCTCAGCAATCAAACAGGTTGCTTCAGGCCGCTTCGGTGTGACGTCTTACTACCTAACGAACGCAGATGAGCTACAGATCAAGATGGCTCAAGGCGCGAAACCGGGTGAAGGTGGTCAACTACCAGGTGATAAGGTTGATGACTGGATCGGTGCAACACGTCACTCGACTCCGGGCGTAGGTCTAATCTCGCCACCACCGCACCACGATATCTACTCAATCGAAGATTTGGCTCAGCTGATCTACGACTTGAAGAACGCAAACCGTGCGGGCCGCGTCAACGTGAAGCTAGTATCGGAAGCGGGCGTTGGTACCATCGCATCAGGTGTTGCTAAAGCGAAAGCTGACGTTGTACTTATCGCTGGTTTCGATGGTGGTACAGGTGCATCACCGATGTCGTCAATCCGTCACACAGGTCTACCTTGGGAGCTAGGTCTAGCAGAAACGCACCAAACGCTTCTGAAGAACGGCCTACGTAACCGTATCGTGGTTCAATCTGATGGTCAGATGAAAACTCCTCGCGACCTTGCAGTAGCAACACTTCTGGGTGCTGAGGAATGGGGTGTAGCAACAGCAGCGTTGGTTGTTGAAGGCTGTATCATGATGCGTAAGTGTCATAAGAACACCTGTCCTGTTGGTATCGCAACACAAAACAAAACGCTACGTGAGCGCTTCGACGGCCGCGTAGAAGACGTAGTGACATTCTTCCAGTACATGGCTGAAGGTCTACGTGAAGTGATGGCTGAGCTTGGCTACCGCACTATCGATGAGATGGTAGGTCAATCGCACAAACTGAAAGTGCGTGAAGACATCCAACACTGGAAATACAAGAACCTAGATCTGTCTCCTGTGCTTCACATTGAGCAAGCTCGTGATGAAGATGGTGTTTACAACCAAACACAGCAGAACCACAACCTAGAAGAAGTTCTAGACCGTAAGTTGATCCAAGCTGCGATTCCAGCACTTGAAAAAGGCGAAGCCGTAGACGCGGAATTCCCTATCATCAACACGGACCGCTCTGCGGGTACCATGCTTTCGAACGAAATCTCAAAGGTTTACAAAGACGCAGGTCTACCTCAACCAATGAACGTGAAGTTCAATGGTTCTGCGGGCCAATCTTTCGGTGCTTTCCTTGCTAAGGGCGTGAAGTTCGAAGTGGAAGGTGATGCGAACGATTACTGGGGTAAGGGCCTATCTGGCGGTACGCTAGTACTTTACCCAGATGCGAAATCAACCATCGTTGCTGAGGATAACATCGTTGTAGGTAACGTATGTTTCTACGGCGCGACCTCTGGTGAATCATACATCCGCGGTATGGCAGGTGAGCGTTTCTGTGTACGTAACTCAGGCGCGAAAGTGGTTGTAGAGGGTGTTGGTGACCACGGTTGTGAATACATGACTGGTGGTGTCGCAGTAATCCTTGGCTCAACTGGTCGTAACTTTGCGGCAGGTATGAGTGGCGGTGTGGCTTACGTTTGGGATAAGTCTGGTGACTTCGAAACTAAGCTAAACCCTGAATTGGTAGACCTAGATCCAATCGAAGAAGAAGATCGTGAACTACTGAAAGAGATGCTAACTAAGCAGGTTCAATTCACAGGAAGTGAAGTTGCTCAGTCTTTCCTAGACAACTTTGAAGTAAGCCTAGCCTCAATGGTTAAGGTTATGCCGCGCGACTACAAAGCGGTACTTCAAAAGCGTAAGGCTGAAGCAGAGCAAGCACAAACGGAACAAGTGGAGGCAGTATAATGGGTAAGCCTACTGGATTTTTAGAGCATGGTCGTGAGCTTCCAAAGAAGCTCGACCCATCAGTTCGTATCGAAGACAACAAAGAGTTCGTACTTAACGAAGAGTTTGGCGACAAGATCAATACTCAAGCTTCTCGTTGTATGGACTGTGGTGTCCCTTTCTGTCACAGCGGTTGTCCGATTGGTAACATCATCCCAGAATTTAACGACGCGGTTTACCGTGACAGCTGGGAAGAGGCTTGGAACATTCTAAGCTCTACCAACAACTTCCCTGAATTCACAGGTCGTGTGTGCCCTTCTCCTTGTGAGAGCGCTTGTGTTCTTGGTATCAACCAAGACCCAATCACTATCTGTAATATCGAGAAGACGATTGTAGAAACTGCGTACCGTGAAGGGTACGCAAAACCAAAAACACCTCGCTCTCGCACAGGTAAAACGATCGCGATCATCGGTTCTGGCCCTGCAGGTCTTGCAGCAGCTGAGCAACTAAACAGTGCGGGTCACTCAGTGACAGTATTTGAGCGTGATGAGAAAGTGGGCGGCCTACTGCGTTTCGGTATCCCAGACTTCAAACTGGGTATGGACGTGATTGATCGTAAGATCAACTTGATGGCTGAAGCGGGTGTTGAGTTCAAAGTAAACCAGCACATCGGTGTTGATGTGAATGCACAACAGCTTCGTCAAGAGTTCGATGTGGTACTGCTAACAGGTGGCTCAACGGTTCCACGTGACCTTCCTGTTCCAGGTCGTGAACTAAAAGGCGTTCACTTCGCAATGGAATTCCTTGGCCAAAACAACCGCCGTGCAAATGACATGGATCTTAAGGGTGAAGAGATTCACGCGAAAGACAAGCATGTTGTAGTAATCGGTGGTGGTGATACCGGCTCCGACTGTGTGGGTACGTCTAACCGTCATAAAGCAGCAAGCGTTACTCAGGTTGAGATCATGCCGATCCCACCAGAGAAGCGTCCTGCAAACATGCCTTGGCCTCAGTATCCAATGATCATGAAAACAACCACTTCTCACGAAGAAGGTTGTGAGCGTCACTGGAACATTCTGACTAAGGAGTTTATCGGTAACGATAAAGGCGAAGTCACTGGTCTACGAATCGCAGACATCGTTTGGCAAGATGCTAAGCCTGATGAGCGCCCAGGGTTTGAAGAAGTAGCAAACTCAGAGCGTGTTATTCCATGTGACATGGCATTCTTAGCAATGGGCTTCCTACACCCAGAACCAACAGGTGTACTTGCTCAATTGGACATCAAACTGGATGATCGCGGCAACGTAGCAACTGACGGCTTCGCAACCAACCAAAAAGGTGTGTTTGCAGCGGGTGATATGCGTACGGGCCAATCTCTGGTTGTACGTTGTATCAACGAAGGTCGTGAATGTGCTATTGCTATCGATGACTTCCTAATGGGCAACTCAAACCTAGAAGCGAAAGCAGACTCTTTGATGCTTTCTGCATAGAATTTTAATAACAATTCCTTCCAAACTTTTGGCCAACACTCTGTGTTGGCCTTTTTTGTTTCTGCAATACAGTACGCTTGTTATTTATCTATTTATCCATTTTTTATGAATTAAGACGAAAAAATGACATGTAACAACAATGATTAATAATCATTATCAACTGGGTTAATAAGTCTAGAAAATACGACAAAACAATAGAAAAAATCACAACTTGGTCATTTTTAGCGCGCATTTACAGATTAATTAACTATTCAAAATCCCCCTAGCTAGAAAACCAACTACTTGCTATCAATTTTTTAACATGATAAGTATGGAGATCGCTTTAAAAGAACAAGAATCGTTCAAATAAGAAAACCAACATTTTCTGCAGGAGCAGTCTGGTTGGTTTCCCCATTCGATGTTGTGAAAGGCTTCACTCACGATTGGGATATAAGCTGAGGCTTCGGCACTGTAGTGATACATGCCAAAGGAACCCGCAGTCTCAACTGCAAGCAATCAAGGAAATGATCGAATGAATCAGGAATATCGCTCGCTTTATGACCGCGAGCATGAACACTCCAGCTGTGGGGTGGGCTTCATCACCGATAAAACTGGTGAACAAACCCATCAACTGCTGTCTCTGGCCCACCAAGCTCTGTGTACTATTCCACATCGTGGAGGTATGAATGCAGAAGGTATTGGTGATGGCGCTGGGGTCAACATTGACCTGTCGATTAACTTTTATCGCCATCTACTCAAGTCCTCAAACCTTGAGTCTGGCGACTTTGGTGTTGCGAACTTCTTCTTTCCTTTCAATCGTGAACACCATGCTCAAGCAAAACAACTCATAGAAGAAAATCTATCTAAGTATCAACTGGATATTGCGCTATGGCGAGAGGTCCCTATCGACCCATCTGCGGTTAACGATGCGTCACGTCAAGTTCAGCAATCGATCCAGCAAGTGGTATTTTTAAATGGTGACTTGTCTCGCAACGCAGATCTTTTCGAACATCAGATCAACCTAGCGTTGGGTGAAATTGAATCTGTAGGCTTCACCGATGATGCTCTATCTGGTTTCTATCCACTGTCGATGAGTTCAAAAACTCAGGTTTACAAAGGACGTCTAAACTCATGGGAAGTCGTACCGTATTTTAGTGATCTTAGCCACCCTGAGCACCACATCACGACCCTATTCTTCCACACACGTTTTTCAACCAACACTGCGCCAGCTACCATGATGGCTCAGCCTTTCCGTCGTATGGCGCACAACGGTGAATTGAACACGGACAAGAAAAACCGACTCAGTGAAGATGCCATCGCACGCCAACAACAGAAGCGAGTAATCTTTCCAAAAGGTCAATCAGACTCAGCTCGACTCGACCAAACACTGGCGCGCCGCGTGGTTGAAGATGAGCTAGACATTGTTACCGCTGTATTGGCGATGATGCCACCAGCATGGGAAAACGATGAGCGTCTCTCTCCTGAAGTGAAAGCGATGCTTGAGTACTTCAGTCTTTCTGAAGAGAAAAACGATGGTCCAGCAGCGCTCATTTTCTCCGATGGCCAAAAAGTCGGAGCTCGATTAGACCGACTAGGCCTGCGTCCACTGCGTAGTGTTGAAACAGACCGCTACCTTGCAGTGATGAGTGAAGCCGGTCAGATCGACTTTCCTGCAGAAGAGATTGTGCGCTTTGGACGAATTCAAGCTGGTGGCATGATCTACTTCGATCACGCTACAGGTCGTAGCTACGAGACCAACGAGATCCTCGAAACTCTTGCTAAAGAGCGTAACTATAGCGCTCTACTTGAGTCAGCTCGTATTACCCTTAGCGACCTTGAGACGGCATCTTTAGATAGCGTTACTGAGAACGAAAACTTCAGCGCCTACAGTCGTCATGTGGCCTACTCTCTAAACCAAGAGAGCTTTAAATTCTTCCTCGATCCTATGATCGAGTACGGTGCTGAGAAGATCACGGCGATGGGCTTTGGCCTAGCACCAAACGTGCTGACCGATGAAGAAGGCGGCATGTCCAAGTACTTCAGCCAACGTTTTGCACAGGTCACCAACCCGCCTCTCGACTCTTTACGCGAATCGGATGGTATGACGCTGCGTGTCGCTCTTGGTGCGAAGCCTAATTTCAGCCCAAGCGAAACCGTACAACTGGTTCTCAACTCGCCAATTCTACAACCTCAACAACTTGAACAAGTTTTCTCGCAAGATCGAATCAAAGTTGAAACATTTGATGCTCTTTTCAATCCAACATTAAATAGCAGGGAAGATAATTCCGCGCGCGTTGCTGAAGCGCTTGTTGAACTCTGTGACCAGATTCAGGCTTCGGTTGAGAACGGCACCAATATTGTGGTGCTGAGCGATAAACAAATTGGCAATGGCAAAGCTGCACTGCCAGCGATTCTTGTCGCCACTGCCGTCAACCAAAGACTTATTAAACGCGGTCTGCGTTTCGATGCCAGCGTGATTTACCAAACGGGTCAGGCAGCAAGTAGCCATGACATCGCCTGCCTATTAGGTTTTGGTATCTCAGCCGTCTGCCCTATCTCTGTCTACCACCGCGCCAAAACGCTGTGTAACAACCAATCGATTGAGCAAGGCTTAAAGAACTTCCAAAAAGCCTGCGAAAAATCGCTGATGAAGACCATGGGTAAATTTGGCCTTTGTACGGTAGAGAGTTATATCGGTGGTGAGTTCTTCGAGTCTAACTTCCTGGATACCGATTCAGAACAACTCAACAGTTTCTTCCCGAATATCAGCTCGCCAGTTGGCGGTGCACAATTTGATGATCTCGCGTGGAGCTCTGCAAAGTGGCACTTTAAAGCCCTAGCGATCAACGAAGAAAATCAGATCCCGTTACTAGGTCTGTTTAAAGAACGTCAAGATGGCGCGGGCCACAGCTTCGGTAATACCGCGGTTCGTGAATACATCAACATGACGCAGGAAGAGGTGCGCTACGTTGATCCAGTTGCTGAACAAGCGCTTGAATCCACCGTCGCCACTAGCGAAGACGTTGCGTACAAGCAGAGAGGTTATGAGAAACTCAGCCCTGAAGAGATCGATAAGTTCCAAGTAACACCTGCTTATCGCGCCTTTGCTGATAACTTGTATCGTGAACGTGAAACTCGCCCTGCAACACTGCGTGATATCTTGCTGCTGCCTCTGAACTTCAATCTGGCGCAAAGTGCCGATGAGTTCTCTCACCTCCTCGACCGCTTCCATTTTGAAGGCAACGTCAATTACTTGTGGTCAGGGCTAGAGGTGCAAGCTTCTTCAGACGTCGCGAATCACTTCGTTCTGACACTCAACAACCGAGAGCTGGTTAACTCACTACGAATTGCGATTGAGACCACTTGGTCAGAAAAGATTGAACATGTCGCAGTCGTCAATGAAACCGTCGAGCTCACTGCTAAGCCCGTTCTTGAATCCTTCTTATCTCGCGTTAAGACGACAAAGCAGCCAATTGCCCTTGAGCAAGTCGAACCCGCTCACCTTATTACGCCAGCCTTTGCTTCTGGCGCAATGAGTCACGGTGCCCTCAATGCCAACGCTCACCAAGCCGTAGCGCAAGGCACTAACATCGCTGGCGCGATGAGTAACTCGGGCGAAGGCGGTGAACACTCTTCTCGCTTTAACTCCATCAAATCGAGCAAAATTAAACAGTTTGCTTCAGGTCGTTTCGGTGTTTGGGTCGGCTACCTTGCAGACCCGCAGCTTGAAGAGATCGAAATCAAGATCGCGCAAGGGGCAAAACCGGGTGAAGGTGGTCAGCTGCCATCACCAAAAGTAACGGTAGAAATTGCCGCTGCGCGTGGTGGTACTCCGGGCGTGGAACTTGTCAGTCCACCGCCCCACCATGATACCTACTCGATAGAGGATTTAGGTCAGCTGATCCATGACGCTAAAGCCGCACGTGTACGCGTGATCGTTAAGCTCGTATCGTCTGAAGGTATTGGTACCATCGCCGTTGGTGTCGCCAAAGCTGGCGCAGACATCATCAACGTAGCAGGTAACACAGGTGGTACAGGTGCTGCTGCCGTAACCAGTTTGAAGAATACTGGCCGAGCTGCAGAAATCGGTATCGCCGAGGTGCATCAAGCTCTAAGTGAAAATGGCCTGCGCGATAAGGTCACACTGCGTTGTTCAAACGCACACCAAACCGGTATCGACGTGATTAAGTCTGCCATCATGGGTGGTGACTCGTTCGAGTTCGGTACCACAGCACTGATGATGCTCAAGTGTGTAATGGCTAAGAACTGTAATGTTAAATGTCCGGCCGGCCTGACGACCAACCCAGAGTTGTACCAAGGCGATCCAAGAGCCCTTGCTCAATACTTCCTAAACGTTGCCCACGAGGTTCGTGAGATCTTGGCTCGCCTCGGCTACAGCAGCTTGCAAGAGATCCGTGGTAAGAGTGAGCTGCTTCACCTTGCTAACCACCACAGCATTGTTGGTAAGCTCAATGTCACTGGCCTACTGCGAGAAGTCGACCTTGTTAAGGTTGCGAAACCCGTTTATCTAGAAGCTGACTTCACGCCAGATGACAACCTTATTGAACAGTTACTCGCTGACTACTTTGAACAAGAAGAGCGCAATATTGTTCTGGATGCGGGTAAGCTCAATAACCGCAACAAATCAACAGGTGGTCAACTCTCAATCGACATCGAGCGTGCCCTGAACTACCAAAGCAAGGCGCAACAACACCCAGCAACACTCACAGCGGCTAATGGTCGTCGTTTCTTTGATGCCGAGTCTATCGTTGTCAAAAGCCACGGCAGTGCAGGTCAAAGTTACGCTGCATTTAATAACAGCGGTCTGGTCATGGAGCACACTGGTACCTGTAACGACGGTGTCGGTAAAGGCTCAAGTGGCGGTCATATTGTGGTTCGCTCGCCAAGTCAACGTAAACTGAAAGCAGGCAACAACGTCCTTATCGGCAACTTTGCACTGTTTGGCGCAACTGGCGGCCAAGCCTTTGTTCAAGGCGAAGCGGGCGACCGTTTTGCAGTACGTAACTCTGGTGCTGTTGCTGTCGTTGAGGGGGTTGGTGACTTCTGTTGTGAATACATGACTAACGGCTCAGTGATCAACCTTGGAGGCTTTGGTAAAGGCTTCGGCAACGGCATGTCTGGTGGTATTGCTTACCAGTACGACATCGATGGTCAATTCGTAAATAGCTGCAGCGCCGACTCAGTACTCACAGTGCCATTGATTGAACAAAACCCGGGATACGAAGAAGCACTTAAGTGGCACCTAGAACAGCACGTTCGCTTTACTGGTTCACTCAAGGCGCAGCGTATCCTCAAAGATTGGCCGACCAGTCGCACCTTGTTCACGCTTGTAGTTCCATTTGCTCTATTACACAGCCAACATCCAGAGAGTATTCTGACCTCTCACACGCGTAAGCAGATGCTGGAAGAGCTCATCCAAGGCCAAGCCAATAACCTGATCGAAGCGGTGCACTTTGCCTACCGTGATCAAAAGGCTCTGTCTAATGGATTGAGCCCACAATATGGCGATATGGATACACCGCTCATCTGTGATCTATTAACCCACAGTGGCGTGCTGCATCGAGCTCATCAACTCGCTAAAAACAGCGCCGGTAATGCTCAAGTGATCCAACGAATGTTTGAGCTGAAAGATAAAAAGCTCTACGACCAACTGCTTAAAGATGTTAAGGAAGCGGTCTCGAACTACAGCGACGATGAACTTTCAGTACTGCTCGCGAATAAACGCATTCAAGACTACAAGGCTTCACTCGAGAGACGCGATGTGTGGGATACCCACAGCCGCGGCACAACTGTGTGGATCATGGCAAGAGAACAAGATATCAGCAAAGAGATGAAAGCGATTGAGCCAATCAATCAGCGCCTAGCAACGCTTTACTGCTATACCTTTGCCGATGTGATCCGTGAGCAGATCGAACAAGCAGAACAAGAAGCCCATACTCAAAATAATTGGGTCTACAGTTAGGCAACAAGCACGTTCAGCCCTATGAGCATAGTTTTGTTATGTGATTAGGGTGAACGTGAGCAGTTAACAACGCTGTAGATTCAAATATGACGAGTATTATCGCCTAAGGACAGGCAAAGTATTAAATAGGAAGAAAAATGAAAGTACCTCATTTGCCACAAGATATACCATTTAATGAAGACCAAAAGACTTGGTTGGCGGGCTTCTTTTCAGGCCTTCATTCACGCCTTTTGGTTAAAGAAGAGTCCGTTGTACATGCGGAGTCTAAGCCTCAAGTAAAAGGACTAACCATCCTCTATGGTTCACAAACAGGTAACGCAGAGAGCGTTGCCTATGACACTGCAGAGAAAGCCAAAGAGTACGGCTTAACTGCAACTGTTCAAGATATGGATGACGTTGACGCGCAAGTCTTTGTTAAGTCATCGCGTATTCTGATTGTCACCAGTACCTACGGTGAGGGTGAACACCCAGATAATGCAGAGACACTGTGGGAAACCATGAGCAGTGACAATGCACCTCAACTTAGTAATACCTACTTCTCGGTTCTGGCTCTGGGTGACACCAGCTATGACGATTTCTGTTTGGCAGGTAAAGAGTGGGATGAGCGATTGGTTGAGCTTGGGGCAACTCGCGTGACTGACCGTGTCGACTGTGACATCGACTTTGAACAACCTGCAGAAGAGTGGATGATCGCTACCCTACCAGCTATCGCAGCACAGGGTGCGGATAGCGAAGCGGTATCTGGCTCATCACCGGCAGCAAAGCAGAAATCCAAGTACGGTCGTAAGAACCCTCTGCAAGCAACACTTAAACATAAGCGTGTGCTGACCAAACAAGGCTCAAGTAAAGAGATCGTACACTATGAGCTTTCACTAGAGGGCTCAGGCGAGTTCTACAAACCGGGTGATGCTCTTAATGTGATCCCAGAAAACCAACCTGAGCTAGTGAGCGCGCTACTCGATCACTTCCAGTTCAGCGGTGATGAGAAACCATCATGGAATGGCGAAAACCACAGCTTGCGTGAGCTGTTCACCAGTTACCTAGATATCCGAACGCCATCAAAAGAGCTAGTCAAAGCTCTTGCAGAAGCAGCCAGCGATCACCGAGTAATCCAGATGCTAGGCAGTGACGATACCAGTGCACTGAACGACTTCCTATGGGGTAAAGATATCCTCGATCTTGTAAAAGCTTATCCAACCTTGTCGTTGTCACTGGCTGAGATTTTATCTTTGCTAAGACCAATTGCACCACGCGCTTACTCGATCTCATCAAGCTTAAACAAACATAACGATGAAGTTCACCTCACCATTGGCAGCGTGCGTTATAACAATGGTGAACGAGACTACAACGGTACTTGTTCGACATGGCTTGCAGACCTCGTTGAAGAGGGTAAGAAAGTCCCTTGCTACTTTGCACCAAACAAAAACTTTGCAGTTCCTGAAGATGATAAAGCGCCAATGATTATGGTAGGTCCAGGGACAGGTATCGCGCCATTCCGCGCCTTCCTTGAAGAGCGTGAGGTGCAAGCGTCTCCTGGTGACAACTGGTTGATCTTTGGTGACCGCAATAGCGCTACCGATTATATCTACCAAGAAGAGATCGAAGCTTTACAGCAAAAAGAGGTACTGACTCGACTTGATCTCGCGTTCTCACGTGACCAAGAACAGAAGGTGTATGTACAAGATAAGATGCGCGACAGCGGCGCTGAGCTATTTGCTTGGCTAGAGCGTGGCGGGTACTTCTTTGTCTGTGGCGATGCTTACTACATGGCAAAAGACGTCGACAAAGCACTGCATGAGATTGTTGCTGAGCATGGTGGTCTCGATGACGATGGCGCTAAAGCGTACGTCAATCAGCTCAAAAAGCAGAAACGCTACGTCCGTGATGTTTACTAGGTCTTTTGCCATAGGTCTTTAAGTTCTAGCTAACATATTAAAAATAAAAGGATCTCATTAGGGATCCTTTTTCCTTTTTAAGTCATATAATTAACCCTTAGTATTATGACGATCATCAATGGGGTAAGCCGTATACTCCCATTAAAGACAAAGGAAAAAACAATGAAAAAAGTCGTCTTGCTCTCCACCCTTATTATCGGCCTCGCAGGCTGTAGCCAAGGAAATCAAACAATGGAAGACAGAACCAAAAACCCATGTGGCGACAAGCCTAACTGTGTCTCAACTCAAGACACTCGTGAGCAACACAGCATTGCTCCATTTACTCTCGCTGATGGCGTCAGCCTGTCTCAGATTGAAGCGGTCATCTTACAACAGCCTAGAACCAAAACAGCCGTAAAGAATGACGATTACTTACGTGTCGAATTTACCAGCAAGATCATGCGTTTTGTCGATGACTTAGAACTCAAAGTTGAAGGCAATAACCTTTTGGTTCGTTCAGAGTCTCGTACCGGTCATTCGGATTTTGGCGTGAACCGCAAACGCGTGGATACCTTACGAGCAGAGCTGACAAAAGCTGGGCTGATTGAGTAATCATACCAGCAGTTGTGATACCGAAGAGAAGTACACAAGTGCTGTCGCTTGATGCTTCTCTTCCATGCTACAATTTCACCCTATTGTAAAAACAACCTTATTAAGAGACTACACATGAAAATCGGCATCATTGGCGCAATGGAGCAAGAAGTTGCGATCCTAAAATCAGCAATCACAGAGATGACAGAAGTGAAAAAAGGCGGCTGTACCTTTTTCTCAGGTCAGTTAAATGGTGTTGATGTTGTGTTACTGCAATCTGGCATTGGTAAGGTAGCGGCTGCGGTAGGTACTTCTATCCTACTAAGCGAATATCAACCAGACGTGGTTTTAAACACTGGCTCTGCAGGCGGTTTTGATTCAACACTTAACCTAGGCGATGTGGTTATCTCTACTGAAGTTCGTCACCACGATGCAGACGTGACAGCGTTTGGTTACGAGATCGGCCAAATGGCAGGTCAACCAGCGGCATTCCAAGCAGATGCAAAGCTAATGGACGTTGCTGAGAAAGCACTAGCACAAATGGAAGACACACACGCAGTGCGCGGCCTAATCTGTACTGGTGATGCTTTCGTTTGCACGGCTGAACGCCAAGAGTTCATCCGCAAGCACTTCCCATCTGTAGTAGCGGTTGAGATGGAAGCATCTGCAATCGCACAAGCTTGTCACCAATTCGAAGTACCGTTTGTTGTCGTTCGCGCAATTTCTGACGTAGCAGACAAAGAGTCACCAATGAGCTTTGAAGAGTTCCTACCGCTAGCAGCGAAGAGTTCTTCTGAGATGGTGATTAAGATGGTAGACCTACTTAAATAAGTCACTCAAGATGCAAACACTGTTTAATCAGGTATTTGCAAATGGCGTGCTCCTCGTTATGTGGGGGGCTCTGCTCTTTCATTTAATCTTACCGATTCCTCACAGCGCTCACCCAGTGACTCTCTGGCACAAGTTCGCTGAACTGCTCGCTGACAAGGTAAACAACAATCGCAACTACTCGCAGAGCTTAATCTCTGGAACCTTAGCTTGGCTGTTGATGTGTTTTCCTGCTCTCATTCTGCTTATCGCCCTCAAGCCTCTGATGTGGCAGCCGCAACTATTTGAACTTGCCCTTCTGTTGCTTGCCATCGATTGGCGCAACAACGAGAAGCTTGCAAGCCAACTGATTCGCGCACTCAGTCGGGATAATAAGCCGCAAGCACGCAAACTGCTCGCGCCTGTGGTTAATCGCCAAACCGATACCCTGTCTACATTGGGACTTGGAAAAGCCTCTGCCGAAACTCTGATTATGGGTTACGGTCGCAACGTCATCTGCGTGCTCTTTTGGTACGCCATTGGTGGAGGCATTGCGGCGCTCATGTATCGTTTGACCGCAGAGTTAGCGCGCGCTTGGTCACCAAGCCGACAACGCTTTGCTCCATTTGGTTCCAGCGTAGTGAAAGTTGTCGCGGTTCTAGAGTTTATTCCATTACGACTGTTTGCCTTGATGATTGTGGTTGGGCGCAACGCAAGTAATACCTTCTCGATGATGCTGACTCAGAGTCGTTCTTGGCCACTGCCAGGC
Source organism: Vibrio sp. D420a (assembly GCF_030248625.1). NCBI lineage: Bacteria > Pseudomonadati > Pseudomonadota > Gammaproteobacteria > Vibrionales > Vibrionaceae > Vibrio > Vibrio sp. D420a. The sequence continues at coordinate 101,383 of NZ_JAHGAN010000029.1, forward strand.
CCTGCTTGGCTTATCACTTCAGCGGGCAATAAACTCGAACTATCCCTGGGTGGTCCAGCAATCTATGACAACGTTAAAGCGGTAAGAGCCAAATTGGGTGGTCGAATTGCACCATCAGCGCTGCACTTAGCCCAACTGCAAAAAATGCTCGCTTGGCGGATATTGGCGTGGCTACTGATTCAAAGTGCTCTATTACTGATTATTCACCAAGGGATTTAATGTGAAGTTTTCTTTCTCTTGTGCAGCTATCTCTGCACTTTCACTCTGTTTATGGCAATCCAATGCACAGGCAGAAACTCATAGCGAAGCAAAGCGTGTCGTTAGTCTTGCCCCGCACGCCACAGAGTTGGCTTACAGTGCAGGACTTGGTGACAACTTGATTGCAGTGAGCGAAAGAAGCGACTACCCGCCCGAAGCTGATAAGCTGCCCAAGGTTGCCAACTATCAAGGGATAAAGGTCGAAAAGATCATCGCGCTTCAACCCGATCTGATTCTGGCTTGGCCCGCAGGCAATCCACCGAGAGAGCTTGCGAAGCTCAAACAATTTGGCTTAGAGATCTACTACTCACAAACCAAGAGCCTAGACAGCATCGCCAGTAATATTGAGCACCTCAGTCAATATTCTAGCAACCCTGACGTTGGACTCAGCAACGCCAAAGCTTATCGAGAACAGCTTGAGCAGCTCAGGGCTAAGTATCAAGACGCCGAGCCAGTTCAATACTTCTACCAGTTGAGTGAGAAACCGATCATCACTGTCGCACAAGGTCACTGGCCGAGTGAAGTCTTTGATTTCTGTGGCGGCCAAAACATTTTCGAAGACGCTGCGACCTCTTACCCACAAGTGAGCATTGAACAAGTGGTATTGAAAAAGCCTGAGGTTATCTTCACCTCTCGCCATGCCATTGAGAACGGCACCATGTGGAGCGATTGGGGTGATGAAATCCCAGCAGTTGAAAAAGAGCAGATTTGGTCACTCAATTCTGACTGGATAAACCGCCCTACAACACGAACACTACAAGCTATCCAACAGGTGTGCGATTACTTTGATAAAGCACGTCAAAATCGCTAACTATTTGATGCGATTTTTCGTACAATTCGCCGTATACCTGTCCCTACAATTTAAACTTTAAGAGCATCAGTATCATGGACTCCATGCTGCTTTACTTTATCGACTTATTCGGTACGGCTATTTTTGCCATCTCTGGCGTATTTGTCGCTGGCCGCTTGAAAATGGACCCATTTGGGGTCGCCGTTCTAGGCAGTGTGACTGCTATTGGTGGTGGTACTATTCGCGATATGGCGTTGGGTGCTACTCCCGTATTCTGGATCACCGATACCACCTATCTGTGGGTTATTCTTATTACCTGTCTGCTGACAATGATCATCGTAAGACGTCCGAAACGTCTCCCATGGTGGATCCTGCCTGTATGTGATGCTATCGGTTTGGCTGTGTTTGTTGGCATTGGTGTAGATAAATCGTTGAGCTATCAAGACTCTGCACTGGTTGCGATAATCATGGGTGTGATTACTGGCTGTGGCGGCGGTATTATCCGCGATGTACTGGCTCGAGAAGTACCAATGATCCTACGAAGCGAAGTGTACGCCACAGCATGTATCATCGGTGGTGTATTCCACACAACGGCTCTTAGCATGGGACAAGACTCCGAGACAGCTTTCCTAGCCGGTGTCTTCTCTACCCTATTGATTCGTCTAGGAGCAATTCGATGGCACCTATCTCTGCCAACATTTGCCCTCAACAAATAGTGCTCTAAGCGCTTGAACCTCATAACAAAAATCAAAGGCTCTCCGGAGCCTTTTTTGTGCCTGTCGATCCTCTTCCGTCACTCAAACTTGCTCTTAGCAAAACAAAAGCAGATTAAATAAAGTTTTTTATTTACTTAGTCATTTTTTGAACTATATTAGTAAACAAATATCTTTATAAAGTTATTTATTTACTAATTAGAGAACACTGGAGGTTCCCATGCAGGCTTATGTTGAACACGCAAATATCACCGTCAGTAACATTGATGACGCCGTCCAATTTATCCAAACCGCGATCCCTGAATTTAAAGAGCGCCACCGTGGACAAACAAATTATCGCTGGTGCCATATCGGTACTGACGACAGCTACATTGCACTTCAAGAGGTCGTTGCAAGAGAGAAAACCGATCGCTCCCCTTATCTAGACGTTGGCATCAATCACATTGGTATCGTTGTTGATGACGTTGAGCATGTTCAGAAGCGCTTATTAGCTGCTGGTTATGAACAGAACGATATCGGAGAGGACAACCCGTTTCGCAAGCGCGTCTATTTTTACGATGCAAGCGGTGTTGAGTGGGAGTTCATTGAGTACCTTACTCAGGATGCTGAAAACAAAAATCGCTACGAGGATTAAATAATGAATCAGATCGGTATTGTTTTCTTCTCTAAGTGTGGTGCAACGAAAGCTGTCGCCCATGCCCTCGCCGAGGGTGTCGAGGCTCAATCTCAATCTATCACCATGATTGAGGTGTTACCCAGTGAAATTGTAGAGGGTCGCTACATCAACGAACAAAAGCTCGAGCAACTTGGAGAGTGCGATGCGATTGTATTTGGCTCCCCAACTTACATGGGTAGCCCAGCGGCGCAATTTAAGGCATTTATGGACGCCAGCAGTGAGCCCTACTGTGCTAAAGCTTGGCGCAATAAATTCGCCGCAGGCTTTACCACGGGCGGCAGTCTCAATGGAGAGCAACAACAAACACTATTGAGTTTCTTCACACTGGCGTGTCAGCATGGAATGTTATGGATTGGACTTGATGCCTCTAAGCATACCGATGATTTAGGCCTCAACCGTACAGGCTCTAACATCGGTTTGGTGTCGAGTATCGATGATGGGGAGGAGAGCGTTAATGGCAATGACCTACTCACTGCTCGATATTACGGCAGCAGAATCGCAACGCTAGTTCAAGAACTGACAAGTAAAGAGTAGAGCCCAAGGTCTGATTGAGATAAGTTGGGGGTATTATTCCCAACTTTCATCAATAACCCTATGCTACTTGAAGGTATTGAAACACTGCTGGTGCTCAGCAAAGCAAAAACCATGAGCCGCACTGGTAGCTTGTTGTACATCAGTCAATCTGCAGTCAGCAAACGCATTGCTAATTTAGAAAAGAAGTTAGGTAAAAAGCTGATCGAACCCAATGGGCGACAGATTAAACTCTCTCCTGATGGCGTAGCTCTTATCGAGAGTATCGGCCCTGCGTTTAATGAATTACGCGGACTTATTTATGAACAGCAAGAGCTAGAAGACACCACGCTAATCACCTTAGATAGCTCTAAATCACTGATTGCCGGCTACTTAGGTAAGATGATGGGCGACTTTATCCAACATGATAAATACATCACCATCACCACCAACCACACACCACGGATCATCGAACGAGTGCAATCAGGGAAAGCGACTCTGGGGTTGTGTGCCGGGGTACTTCCCCCTCATCACGGGTTGATGACCTTTCATCTTTTCGACGAGCCATTCTACATTGTGAGTTCAACACAATTAGAATGTCTACCAGAGCGTGTCATCACTAATGACATGACCAACCCAGCCAATAGCTATCAATTATCGGTGCTTGAGAAGTTCGGTGTTAAGCCGCTAATGGAGATGGATGCTTATACCGCAGCCGCACAGCTGGCGCTTGGTGGAACAGGCCCTGCACTGATTCCTCTATCAATCGTCAAAACCCTCAATATTACCCCTCAGCATCTGTTTAGTTTTGAAGAGCTCAAAAATTTGATTCGCCCGATTCACATCTGTGTGCGACCAAATAGCTACCAGTCACCGCGAGTTAAAGCACTGATAGAATCCATTGTTGATGCTGTTCCCAAAGCAGTTTAGAAGCCATCAACATTGACATCACAATCACCAAAGGACGAATCCACTTTTGTCCTTTAGTCACTACTACCTTGGCACCTAATTGTGCACCAATAAAGCCACCAACAGCCATCACTAAACCGAGTTCCCAAATTGGTAGGCCAGCAATAATGAAGAAGATCAGTGCGGCAATATTCGATGTAAAGTTCAACACTTTGGTACGCGCGGTCGCGTCAACTAAAGAGAAGTGACCAATTGCGACAAAGCAGACCGTGAAGATAGAACCGGTACCCGGTCCAAAGAAGCCATCATAAAAGCCCACACCACCACCAACACACAGCGCAAACATCGCCTCCGAGATACGTTGCTTCCCTTCGCTGGTCTTAGTTTGTGGGGCTAACAGGAAATAGAGTGAGATCGCAATCAGTAGCAGTGGGATCAAGCTAGTGAGCAAACTTGCATCGATGTATTGGACTAACTCGGCTCCAATCGCGGAGCCAATGAAGGTACACAAGATGGCGAAACGCATCTCCTTGATACTCACGATACCGTTACGCACGAAGTACCAGCTTGCGGAAAAGCTGCCGAAAGAGCTTTGAAGCTTATTAGTTGCTAGAGCTTGTGTCGGCGGAACGCCTGCGGCCAGAAGCGCTGGGAGTGTCAACAGTCCACCACCACCAGCCATCGCATCAATAAAGCCTGCAGCTGTCGCCACAAAAAACAAGATGGCTAGAATCTCAATGGTAATGTCCATGTGTCTCACTCCTTAACGTTGAGAGCACAAATTACCACTGAAATAAAAATGAAAACAACGAAACACAAGACAGTGACCTATTCCATTTTTTCATCGTTACTTTCACGCTCTTAGTTCGTACACCTCACATAAAAAAGGCCGCTCAATTGAGCGGCCTTTGCGACATTTATATCCGTTTAACAACGATTATGCTTCAGAAGCTTTAACCTGAGCGTGTAGCTCTTGTACTGAAGTTACCGTTGTTTTCGCGTCAGCTGTGTGAGCCATACACGTTGCAAACGCTGCGTTTAGCGTTGTGGTGTAGTTCACTTTCTCTGCTAGAGCACCACGACGAAGTACTTTAGAGTCTTCAATCGCTTGACGGCCAGCTGCAGTGTTCACGATGTAGGTGTACTCGTTGTTCTTGATACGGTCAAGAATGTGAGGACGACCTTCGTGTACCTTGTTCACTAGACGTGGGTTAATGCCCGCTTCGCCTAGGATAACCGCAGTACCGTGTGTTGCATCTAGTTGGTAACCTAGCTTAGACAGCTTAGATGCTAGGTCAACAACACGCTCTTTATCACCAGCGCGAACAGAAAGTAGTGCACGACCACCTTCAGGGTAAACATTGCCACAGCCTAGTTCTGCTTTTGCGTATGCTTCTGCGAACGTTGCACCAACACCCATAACCTCACCTGTAGAGCGCATCTCTGGGCCTAACAGTGGGTCAACACCAGGGAATTTGTTGAACGGTAGTACTACTTCTTTAACAGAGTAGTATGGTGGGATGATTTCTTTAGTGAAGCCTTGAGCTTCTAAAGATTGACCCGCCATAACACGTGCTGCAATCTTAGCGATTGGAGCGCCTGTTGCTTTAGATACAAACGGTACTGTACGCGCTGCACGAGGGTTCACCTCGATTAGGTATACTTTGTTGTTCTTCACAGCAAACTGCGTGTTCATTAGACCGCGAACACCTAGCTCGAATGCTAGCTTTTCAACTTGCTCACGCATTACGTCCTGGATTTCTTGGCTTAGCGTGTATGCAGGAAGAGAACATGCTGAGTCACCTGAGTGAACACCCGCTTGCTCGATGTGCTCCATGATACCGCCGATAACCACACGCTCACCGTCACAGATAGCATCGATATCGACTTCAACTGCGTCGTCTAGGAAGCTATCTAGTAGTACTGGAGATTCGTTCGATACGCTTACCGCTTCGTTGAAGTAGCGACGTAGGTCTTGCTCGTCGTATACGATTTCCATCGCACGACCACCCAGTACGTAGGAAGGACGTACAACCAATGGGAAGCCGATTTCGCGAGATTTCTCTACCGCTTGTTCCATTGTTGTTACTGTCGCGTTCTCTGGCTGAAGTAGACCTAGTCGGTCAACAGCAACTTGGAAGCGCTCACGGTCTTCTGCACGGTCGATTGCATCTGGGCTAGTACCGATGATTGGCACGCCAGCCGCTTCAAGTGCGCGAGCCAGTTTAAGAGGTGTTTGACCACCGTACTGAACGATAACGCCTTTTGGCTTCTCGACGCGAGCGATTGCTAGTACATCTTCCAGAGTTACTGGTTCGAAGTACAGACGGTCAGACGTATCGTAGTCTGTTGAAACTGTCTCAGGGTTACAGTTAACCATGATAGTCTCGTAACCATCTTCACGTAGTGCTAGAGACGCGTGTACACAACAGTAGTCAAATTCAATACCTTGGCCGATACGGTTTGGACCGCCACCAAGAATCATGATCTTGTCTTTGTCTGTTGGATTCGCTTCACATTCGTCATCGTAAGATGAGTACATGTAAGCCGTATCAGAAGAGAACTCAGCCGCACACGTATCAACACGCTTGTACACTGGGTGGATGTCGTACTGGTCACGCAGACGACGGATTTCGCTTTCCGCTACACCTAGAATCTTAGATAGGCGCGCATCAGCAAAACCTTTACGCTTCAGCTTGTTAAGTTCTTCTTTGTTTAGACCAGCGAAGCCTTTTGCTTTTAGCTCTTGCTCAAGCTTCACGATGTCTTCGATTTGAACTAGGAACCAGCGATCGATTTGCGTTAGGTTGAATACGCCATCTACTGACATACCCGCACGGAATGCATCCGCGATGTACCAAATTCGCTCTGCGCCCGCTTCTTTTAGTTCGTGACGAATTGTTGTTAGTGCGTCTGGCGCATCTAGGTCAACCATTTCGTCAAAGCCAGTCGCGCCAACTTCTAGGCCGCGAAGTGCTTTTTGTAGAGATTCTTGTTGGTTACGGCCGATAGCCATAACTTCACCAACAGACTTCATTTGCGTCGTTAGACGGTCGTTAGCACCTGCAAATTTCTCGAAGTTAAAACGAGGAATCTTAGTTACTACGTAGTCGATTGTTGGTTCGAATGATGCTGGTGTTGCGCCACCCGTGATGTCATTTTGCAGTTCATCTAATGTGTAACCCACAGCCAGTTTCGCTGCAATCTTAGCGATTGGGAAACCTGTCGCTTTAGAAGCTAGAGCAGAAGAACGAGATACACGTGGGTTCATCTCGATGATAACCATGCGGCCATCTTTCGGGTTGATACCAAACTGTACGTTTGAACCACCTGTTTCAACACCAATCTCACGCAGTACCGCTAGAGATGCGTTACGCATCAGTTGGTATTCTTTGTCTGTTAGAGTCTGTGCTGGTGCAACTGTGATTGAGTCACCCGTGTGGACACCCATTGGGTCGAAGTTTTCAATCGCACATACGATGATACAGTTGTCCGCTTTGTCACGAACCACTTCCATCTCGTACTCTTTCCAACCGATTAGAGATTCATCGATTAGAAGTTCGTTTGTTGGAGAAAGGTCTAAACCACGACGACAGATCTCTTCGAACTCTTCTTTGTTGTATGCGATACCACCGCCAGTACCACCCATAGTGAATGATGGACGGATGATACAAGGGAAGCCAACCATATCTAGAACAGCGTAAGCTTCTTCCATGGTTTTCGCAGTGTCAGCACGTGGACACTCAAGGCCGATAGACTTCATCGCCTTATCGAAACGAGAACGGTCTTCTGCTTTATCGATAGCGTCAGCCGTTGCACCAATCATCTCTACACCGAACTCTTCAAGAACGCCGTGCTTCTCAAGATCTAGTGCACAGTTAAGAGCCGTTTGACCACCCATTGTAGGTAGAACTGCGTCTGGCTTCTCTTTCGCAATGATGTTGCGAACAACTTCCCATTGGATTGGCTCGATGTAAGTTGCATCAGCCATATCAGGGTCAGTCATGATGGTCGCTGGGTTCGAGTTTACTAGAATAACTCGGTAACCTTCTTCGCGAAGCGCTTTACAAGCTTGAGCACCAGAGTAATCGAACTCACATGCTTGGCCGATAACGATCGGGCCAGCACCTAGAATTAGAATACTTTTAATGTCAGTACGTTTTGGCATTGTCTACTACTCCGAATTACGCTGTGTGCTGTTTAATTAGTTCAATGAAGTGGTCGAAAAGCGGTGCCGCGTCTTCTGGACCTGGGCTCGCTTCTGGGTGACCTTGGAAGCTGAATGCTGGCTTATCTGTGCGGTGGATACCTTGTAGAGAACCATCAAATAGCGACTTGTGCGTTGCACGTAGGTTTTCAGGCAGCGTCTCTTCATCTGCAGCAAAACCGTGGTTTTGTGAAGTGATCATCACAACATCACGATCTAAATCTTTAACTGGGTGGTTTGCACCGTGGTGACCAAACTTCATCTTCACCGTCTTAGCACCAGAAGCTAGCGCTAGGATTTGGTGGCCAAGACAGATACCGAAGATTGGTAGACCTTTCTCTAGGAATACTTTTGTCGCTTCAATCGCGTAAGTACATGGTTCTGGGTCACCAGGGCCATTTGAAAGGAAAACACCGTCTGGGTTCAGTGCTAGAACTTCTTCCGCTGACGTTTCAGCTGGAACAACTGTTAGGCGGCAGCCGCGGTCAACAAGCATGCGCAAGATGTTACGTTTTGCACCGAAGTCGTAGGCAACAACGTGATATGGCAATTCTGAGTCTGCTTTCGCTTCAGGAAGTCCACCCGTAAGCGTCCACGAACCTTGTTTCCATTGATACGCTTCTTTTGTTGTAACTTCTTTCGCAAGGTCCATACCTTTTAGGCCAGGGAATTCTTTAGCCTTAGCCAGCGCTAGAGCCTCGTCGATGTTGTTACCCGCTACGATACAACCGTTTTGAGCACCCTTCTCGCGAAGAATACGCGTCAGCTTACGAGTATCGATATCAGCGATACCAACAACGTTTTGCGACTTTAGGTAATCAGAAAGGGATTGTTCATTACGGAAGTTAGAAGCGATAAGAGGGAGATCGCGAATCACAAGGCCTTGAGCGTGGATTGAAGAGGATTCTTCGTCTTCGGAATTGGTTCCGGTATTGCCAATGTGAGGGTAAGTAAGAGTTACAATTTGTTGAGAATAGGAAGGATCAGTGAGGATTTCTTGGTACCCCGTCATCGAGGTATTAAAAACGACTTCACCAACAGCAGAACCGTCTGCGCCAATGGATTCACCGTGGAATACTGTCCCATCTTCTAGGACTAGCAATGCTGACTTTTTCAAGACAACCTCCAGAAATAAAAATGCATTAAAATTGATTTAATTTGCAAATCTACCTTCCTGCAACACCCAAAACTGCGTGTTTATGGAAATTAGACAAATTGGCGGTATTTTAGTGATGCCCGTGATTTGTGTCAACATTTAACGCAAAAGAAATTAAACATTTGTAGCCACTTATCCAACTTTCTCTTTTAAAGCTTCAAAAGTACTAGTTTTACAGGGGTGACGAGGGGAAATTGAGATTTTTTCAACTCTCGGTATCATTTCACTCTAAGTTAGAGTGATAGAAATATTGATAAGAAAGCGCAAACGTTAAATAACAAGCGAAAACAAGAAATAAAGGCAAACTCAAACAAAAAACAACCAAAACAAGACAAAAAATACAATAAACTAAGCGTATTTCCACTACCTTAGTTAAGTTTAATTATCATTAGAATTGGCTAAATAAACAAAGCGCCGGCAATTGCCAGCGCATAATTATCTATTTACAGTTCGTTCAAACCAAGCACATCTGTCATGGTATAAAAGCCTGCTGGTTTGCTATCCAACCAAACCGCCGCCTTGATCGCACCGTTAGCAAAAGTCATACGATCCGTTGCTTTGTGGGTAATTTCGACACGCTCACCGATATCTGCAAACATTGCTGTGTGCTCACCAATGATGTCGCCAGCACGAATGGTTGCAAAACCGATCTCATCTTTAGTGCGCTCACCGGTAATGCCTTCACGAGCCCAAACCGCAACGTCATTCAGATCATTACCCATAGCGCCCGCGATCGCTTCGCCCATACCAATCGCAGTGCCTGATGGCGCATCGACTTTATGACGGTGGTGCGCTTCAACAATTTCAACATCACAATAATCACCCATTACTTTTGCCGCTTTCTCAAGCAGCTTAAATACTAGGTTCACACCAACACTGTAGTTAGGAGCCATAACAATTGGCATCTCTTTAGACGCAGCGGCAATCACTTGTTTCTCTTCTTCAGAGAAGCCGGTTGTACCAATCACGAGCTTTTTGCCATGCTTCTTGCACAGTTCAATATTCGCTAGAGTGCTGACAGGCGCAGTAAAGTCGACGATCACGTCAAACTCTTCTACCACTTTTGCTAGATCATCAACTAGGGCAACCTCAAAACGACCTTCACCACACAGCTCACCGATATCGACACCGACCAGCGATGACTCTGGGCGCTCTGAACCAGCACCAACCGTCGCATTTTTGTTTTGGTGAGTAGCTTTCACCAAGTTACGGCCCATGCGACCTGCTGCTCCTGCAATTGCAATTCTTACCACTGCATTTATCTCCATTGTTTGGTTTGTCCCCTGCATATATTCGCAGAGCGACTCAAGTTCACTATCTCTTTAAACTAACAACAATCTCAGACTCAGGCTAGCCCTTACGAGTACTCTTTTACTACACGCTGTAAAATCGGCACGTTTGCTTCTGGGAATTCGTAGTTTGGCAATGCTTCAATAGCAACCCACTGCCCTTGCTGTCCTTCTTTGCCATAAGGCTGCTGATCGAAAGCAGTAACACAGATGAAATCAAATTTAAGAGACTTTTCTGGATAATCAAACTCTAGGTGTTCAAACAAGCTCTGCTCTGTCACCGTAATTCCGATCTCTTCATCTAGCTCACGAACCATGGCTTGTTCAATGGTTTCGCCCTCTTCAACCTTGCCGCCTGGAAACTCCCAAAAGCCGCCTTTGTGTTTATCACTCGGACGCTTAGTAATAAAGATTTCCGATTTATCCTGATTGAAGATAATACCCGCTACAATATGGATTCTTTTCATTGATGGTGTTCCTTCTATGTCTCTACCGTCACTCCCTACAATGAGGAACGAATTAGATAGGGAATCTGCTCTTTTGTTAGTTCGAAAGATCCCCGACTCGCTCGTCCCTCACTCTCGAGGATGACGCTATCGAAACCTTATTATTTTCACATACAAAAAGAGCCGCCTAAGCGACTCTTTATATTCTATTTGTCAGTTTTATGAAGCTAAGTTGTAGTGCCTGAGAGCGAGGCGGTGGCACGGAGCTTACGATAGTAAGTGAGTACCACCAACGCAGCTATCATGCGCTACAACAACGATTCATTAAACTTACGCGATTTTACCGTGACACTGTTTGTACTTCTTGCCGCTGCCACATGGACATGGCTCATTGCGGCCAACTTTGCGCTCATCACGTACAACTGGTTGATGCCCTTCTGCTGACTCTTCGCCATCAGATAGTTGGTTTTCAGCTGAAGCGTGTTGAGCTTGTGCACGGCGCGCTGCTTCTTCCGCTTGAGCTTGACGCTGTGCTTCCATCTTCTCTACTTCTTCTTGTTGTTGAACTCGAACTTTCGAAAGGATAGTAATCACGTCAGATTTAAGCACTTCTAGTAGACCTTCAAACAGCTCAAACGACTCGCGCTTGTACTCTTGTTTCGGGTTCTTCTGTGCATAACCACGTAGGTGAATACCTTGACGAAGGTGATCCATTGCCGCCAAGTGCTCTTTCCACAAACCATCAAGAGTTTGTAGCATGACAGACTTCTCGAAGTTGCGCAGAACTTGTTCACCGACCACTTCTTCTTTCTGTTTGTAAACATCAACAGCCATGCCTAGGATGCGTTCGCGTAACGCTTCCTCGTAAAGCTTATCGTCTTCGTCCAACCAACCTTGAATATCAAAGTCTAGGTCGAAGTCGTTTTTCAGACGGTCTTGAAGACCTGGGATATCCCACATGTCTTCTAGTGACTGCGGCGGGATGTATTCATCAATAACCGATGTGAACACGTCTTCACGGTTGTGTTCAATCATCTCGCTGATGTCTTCAGAGCTCATTAGCTCATCACGCAGTTCGTAAACCACTTTACGCTGATCGTTCGCTACGTCATCGTATTCTAGAAGCTGTTTACGGATATCGAAGTTGCGACCTTCAACTTTACGTTGTGCTTTTTCGATAGAGCGAGATAGCATCTTAGACTCAATAGCTTCACCCTCTTCCATACCGCTCTGGATAAGACCAGCCATACGGTCAGATGTAAAGATACGCAGCAGCGAGTCTTCCATTGATAGGTAGAAACGAGAAGAACCTGCGTCACCTTGACGACCAGAACGACCACGTAGCTGGTTATCGATACGACGAGACTCGTGACGCTCAGTACCGATGATGTGTAGACCACCAGACTCTAGTACTTTGTCATGAACCACTTTCCAATCTGCTTTGATCTTGTCGATCTGCTCTTGAGTTGGATCTTGTAGTTTTTCAACTTCTGCTTGCCAGCTACCACCTAACACGATGTCGGTACCACGACCAGCCATGTTAGTTGCGATAGTCACTGCACCTGGCGTACCTGCTTGCGCTACGATTTCCGCTTCTTTTTCGTGGAACTTCGCGTTCAGTACGTTGTGCTTAATTTTTGCCTTTTTCAAAGCGTTCGATAGCAGTTCAGATTTCTCGATAGAAACCGTACCGACCAGCGATGGTTGACCTGCAGCAACACGCTCTTTGATGTCTTCAATGATGGCATTGAACTTGTCAGCTTCAGTACGATAAACCACGTCAGGCATATCGTTACGAACCATAGGCTTGTTAGTTGGGATAACCACTGTTTCTAAGCCGTAGATCGATTGGAATTCGAATGCTTCTGTGTCTGCCGTACCTGTCATACCTGACAGTTTTTCGTATAGACGGAAGAAGTTCTGGAAAGTGATCGAAGCCAGAGTCTGGTTTTCGTTCTGAATCTTAACGCCTTCTTTCGCTTCAACCGCTTGGTGCAGACCTTCAGACCAACGACGACCAGGCATAGTACGGCCAGTGTGTTCATCAACGATAACCACTTCGCCCTCTTCAGTAACGATGTAGTCTACGTTCTTCTCGAACAATACGTGTGCACGCAATGCTGCATTAACGTGGTGTAGTAGGCTGATGTTGGTTGGAGAGTAAAGCGTGTCGCCCTCTTCCATTAGACCATTTTTCACCATTAGCTCTTCAACAAATTCTTGACCGTTTTCAGTCAGGTGAACCTGTTTAGACTTCTCGTCCATGGTGTAGTGACCTTCACCACGGTACTCTTCTGAATCTTCTTTATCTTGAAGTTCCAGGTGAGGAATCAGTGTGTTGATTCGAGTGTAAAGATCTGAGCTATCTTCAGCTGGGCCAGAGATAATAAGAGGAGTACGAGCTTCATCGATTAGGATTGAGTCCACCTCATCGACAACTGCGAAGAAGCGTTCACGTTGTACACGATCTTCCGCGCGGAAAGCCATGTTGTCACGTAGGTAGTCAAAACCGAATTCGTTGTTTGTTCCGTATAGGATATCCGCTTGGTAAGCCGCTTTTTTCTCAGGTGGTGCCATGTTTGGTACGTTAACACCAACGGTCATGCCTAAGAATTCAAATAGAGGACGGTTTGTCTCAGCATCACGCTTCGCTAGGTAGTCGTTCACCGTTACAACGTGAACCCCCTTACTTGGAAGTGCGTTTAGGTAAGCAGGTAGAGTCGCTGTTAGTGTTTTACCTTCACCAGTACGCATCTCTGCGATTTGACCAGCGTTAAGAACCATACCACCAATCAGCTGAACGTCGAAGTGACGCATGCCGTAAACACGCTTAGATGCTTCACGTACTGTTGCGAATGCTTCTGGTAGAAGTTGGTCTAGTGTTTCACCTTTGTCTAAGCGCTCACGGAACTCAACAGTTTTTGCTTTTAGCTCTTCATCAGACAGAGCCTCAAACGTTGGTTCGTAGTTATTAATTTCTTTTACAATCTTTCTAAGGCGGCGCAGTGTTCTGTCATTGCGACTGCCAATTACCTTTGTCAGCAGCTTAGTAATCATGTGCTTGGAATCTCTTCGTTCTCAGATCGTCCGCGATCTATTTTAAATGCCGTCAGTCTCTACCAGTTGTGAACTAGTGTTAGTTACGAACCAAGGATACTGAGATAAATCTAGTACCTCTGATATTGTGTTGGAGAGTAGAGTTTTCAAGGCTTGAGTTAAAATTATTGGCATCTAGTGTAAGTAATTTTCACCTCAACGACCATTTATGAGGTCATTTGTTTGATGTGGTTTGAACTTTTATTACCAATTGCCGATGGAATAAACAACCTCAAGGCAAGCCTAACGCTTATTCCAATGCTTTATCGCACTTTAGCTTTATTACAGATACAAAAAAACCAGGCGCATTGCCTGGTTTTTAAAATCTTTGATTGCAGTTTTACGCTAAAACCATTCCTGGTTCTGCAAAGGCAACTGGAGAGCCTGCTTCTTCTTCGAACGTTGCCCATTCCCAAGCTTCTGCATCAGCAAGAACTGCACGTAGAAGTTGGTTGTTTAGGCCGTGACCCGATTTGTATGCACGGAACTCACCAATGATAGCGTGTCCACACATGTAAAGGTCACCAATCGCATCCAGCACTTTGTGAGTTACAAACTCGTTATCAAAACGAAGACCTTCTTCGTTAAGAATACGGTACTCATCAAGCACGATAGCGTTATCAAAGCTACCACCTAGAACTAGGTTCTGAGATTGTAGGTATTCGATGTCACGCATGAAGCCGAAAGTACGAGCGCGAGAAATCTCTTTAACAAAACCTTGTGAAGAGAAGTCAAACAGAAGACGCTGCTCATCAGCTTCAATCGCTGGGTGGTTGAAGTCGATCTCGAAGTCCATACGGAAGCCGTTAAATGGTACAAACTCTGCCCACTTATCACCGTCTTCAAAGCGTACTGGCTTTTTGATACGAATAAAACGCTTCGCTGCATTTTGAGTTTCCACACCAGCTTGCTGGATTAGATACACAAACGGGCTTGAACTGCCGTCCATGATTGGAATCTCAGGAGCATCTACTTCAACAATGATGTTGTCGATACCCATACCTGCTAATGCTGCATTCAAGTGTTCAACCGTTGAAATACGCACACCTGCATCGTTTACAAGCGCTGTACACAACATAGTGTCACGAACTGATGCTGGATCAGCTGGGAAATCTACAGGAGGGTTTACATCGGTACGACGGTATACAATGCCTGTATTTGCAGCTGCCGGGCGAAGAGTAAGTGTGACTTTACGACCAGAGTGGAGACCCACACCAGTTGTTTTCACAATTTCTTTCAGAGTACGTTGTCTGATCATCTGCCTGCCTCTTATCAGTGCTACAAATCACGGCCAGTATTTACCGACCGCGAATTTTACCACTAAATTGACTATAGTCAAATATTGGTTGTTTGTTAATCAGCCTGACGTCGTAAGAATGCTGGAATATCTAAGTACCCACTCTCTTTTTCTGGCTTAGGTGCTGCACTTTGGCTAGCGCCTGTACCAGAAGAAACAGGTGACGTTGTTGGCTGTGGTTTCACTTGAGGTTTAACCTCAGTTTTTTCTTGCAATGGCTGTGCCACTTTCTCTTCCACTTTTGGTGCAGCTTGTACTGCAGCTTGTGGTTGAGGAGCCGAAGCCACTTTTGCTTTACCACCAGCAACTAACGTAATGTCTGGCTTTCTCTCAGTGCCAATACCTGTTGCTACCACAGTTACGCGGATTTCGTCCGTCATATCTGGGTCTAGAGAAGTACCGATTACTACTGTTGCATTATCAGAAGCAAAGGCCTTAACTGTGTTACCTACGGTCTCGAACTCATCTAGACGCATATCTAGACCAGCTGTGATGTTAACAAGCACACCACGAGCGCCCGCTAGGTCGATGTCTTCTAGTAATGGGCTAGAAATTGCCGTTTCAGCCGCTTCCTCTGCACGGTCTTCGCCTTTCGCGATGCCGCTACCCATCATTGCATGACCCATTTCCGACATCACAGTGCGTACGTCCGCAAAGTCGACGTTAATCATGCCAGGGCGAGTAATTAGCTCTGCAATACCTTGAACCGCGTTCTTAAGAACATCGTTCGCGCTTGCGAATGCTTCCAGTAGTGTTACACCACGACCCAGTACTTTCAGTAGCTTCTCATTTGGAATCGTAATCAATGAATCCACATGTTTAGAAAGCTCTTCAATACCTTGTTCAGCAAACGCTAGACGCTTTTTACCTTCGAAGCTAAATGGCTTAGTTACAACAGCGACTGTTAGTACGCCCAGCTCTTTTGCTACTTCAGCAATTACTGGAGCGGCACCAGTACCTGTACCACCACCCATACCAGCTGCGATAAATACCATATCGGCGCCAGTTAGAACTTCTTTAATTCTTTCTCGGTCTTCGAGAGCTGCATCACGGCCAACTTGTGGGTTTGCGCCAGCGCCTAGACCCTTAGTGATGTCACCACCAATTTGGATCACGCTGCTCACGCTAGTTTTGCGAAGTGCTTGAGCATCAGTGTTTACGCTAATGAACTCAACACCTTCAATTGACTCACGTACCATGTGCTCAACAGCGTTACCGCCACCGCCACCAACTCCAACGACTTTAATTACTGCATCGTCAGACATTTCCATCATCGGTTCAAACATGTGTTATCTCCGTTTTTCCTGCAACTCAGGTTAAAACTCTTTTTGTATCCAATTACGCAATTTACCAAACAAACCTGTCATCGAAGGTGCGCTACGCTTTGGCTCGCTGTAATCACCTTCATCGTTTATTTGGCAGTCTCTTGCGTAATGAAGTAAACCAACCGCCGTAGAATGATACGGCTCTTTAACATAATCGGTTAAGCCACTAACTTCTAACGGCTTACCCACTCGAACTTGATTGCGGAAAACGCGTTCCGCACACTCTACTAATCCTTCAATCTGTGCAGCACCACCAGTTAAAACTACACCGGCAGCAAGATGATGTTTAATACCCTCATCTCTTAACTGTAGTTGAACAGTATCAATAGTTTGGTTAACAAGCCCCATTAATTCTGTATAACGTGGTTCAATCACCTCAGAAAGTGTTTGTCTTTGCAAACTACGAGATGGTCGACCACCCACACTTGGGACGTTAACTGAGTCATCCTTGCTTACAAGTTCACTCAGAGCGCAACCGTGGTTTACTTTGATCTCTTCGGCATCACTTACAGGTGTACCGAATGCGAAGGCAATATCACTGGTTACTGCATTTCCTGCATAGGAAAAGACTTCTGTGTGTCGCAGTGCACCACCGGTCCAAATGGAGATATCCATCGTCCCTGCACCAATATCGACCACACACACTCCAAGCTCTCTCTCGTCTTCAGTGATTACCGCATTACTTGAGGCAAGCCCTGAAAACACGATCTGCTCTACAGTGAGACCACATCGTTCAACAGCTTTAATAATGTTTCTCGCCATATCGCTGTGGCAAGAAATCAGGTGAACACTCACTTCCATTCGAACCCCAGATAAGCCAAGTGGGTTCTTAATGCCCTCTTGGTAATCGATGGTGAATTCTTGTGGAATCACGTGCAGAATTCTCTGCTCGTCACCTATTTTAATTGATTTCGCGGTATGGATTGCTCGATCCATATCGTCTTGTGACACTTCCTCATCCGAGATAGTGCCCATGCCTTTTTCAATTCGGCTTGCGATGTGCTTACCCGATAGTGAGATAAATACATTGCTGATTTGGCATTCAGCCATCAGTTCCGCTTGATCAATAGCACGCTGAACCGATTTCACTACCGACTCTAGGTCGTTAACACCGCCTTTATCCATACCTCTGGATGGGCTCTGCCCAGATCCAATGATATTGATTTGACCATCAGGCAGTACCTCACCTACTAGAGCTGATATGGTTGCAGTGCCTATATCAAGACCAACAATTATGTTGTCATCTGCGGCCTTAGTCATCTGTACTCTCTTCTAACTCTTGCTCTGGAAACCAGCCTACAGCGGCTCCCGTATCATACCTGAGGTCGATGTAGCTCACTCGATTCGCTTTATCACCTAACTCGTTATAAAGCGAAATAAAGCGCTCAACACGCTCATCTAAAGAATCTTTACCTAGCTCTAGGCGAATGCCGTTGTCTAGGATGATTTGCCATGCTCTACGTTCATTCAGAACCAATGAAGTGACACTCAATCCCACGCTATTGATCAGCGGGGTGATCTGACGCCACTTGGCGATCACTTCTTGACTCGAATCTTGAGGGCCATAGAGTTTGACTCTGTCACCTTCAAGTTGGCCTATATCTCCATTAAACACATCGCCATTTTCGTTTAGCAGCATGTTACCGTTCCAAATAGCGGCAGCTTGATGCTCAGTCAGAAAAACTTTAATCGTGTCAGGCCATTGCTTACGAATAGAGACAACAGATACCCAAGGAAGTGCCTCTAAACTGTCTTGTAACACATCAATGTCTTGAGACATGAAGGTTCCAATATGTTCAAGCTGGCTAAACGCATGCTGAACATCACTGGCGGAGACATATGTTAAGTCGCCTTGAAGTACAATTTTAGAGAGGGGCAATCGTTGATCGTCCCACATCCAGCTCAGAGTGGTATAGAAAAGAAACCCAATGAAAAGCACTACCAAAATCAGAAAAGAACCACCAAGGGCGTGTTTCTTTAACGATGGTAAGCTGAATAGGTGGCGGTTTTCGCTGAAAGTACTTTCTACCAAAACCCGCAGTCCCTGTCGTTGGTTCGCAATTCTATTCCCTATCTTTTCGTAATAGAGGTAAAAGCACTTACTTTAACCTATGAATTATACTGAGCAAAATCAAACTATCAAACGTTGATAATCAGATTTTTGGTTAAATTTGGGTCAAGCGCAAGAAGTGAGCGCTCGACCACAGTATGTGAGAACTTATTCTATTAAGCGCTCTGCATTTTATTAATGTCTAACTGCAACGCTTCAAGCTGTTTCGCTACTCGGCCAACATCGCCTGCGCCTTGTGTTAACACGAGGTCACCACCTTGGATAACATTGGCTAATGTCGAAGGTAGCGCAGTAATGTCTGAGACAAAAATAGGGTCGATTTTACCGCGGCCACGAATGGTTCGGCTCAACGCACGGCCATCAGCGCCAGCAATCGGTTTTTCACCTGCTGAGTAGACATCAAGCAGGATTAAAACGTCAACCTGCTCAAGAACGTTAGCAAAATCATCAAACAGATCACGGGTGCGGCTATAACGGTGCGGCTGGAATATCATCACCAGACGCTTGTCTTCCCAACCGCTGCGTGCTGCTTGGATAGTCACGTCGACCTCAGTTGGGTGATGACCGTAATCATCCACCAGCATTGCCACACCTTTACCAGTTTCGTATTCACCTAAGTGATCAAAACGGCGACCAGTGCCTTGAGTGCCAGCCATTGCTTTTAGAATTGCTTCATCGTTGATGTCATCTTCTGTAGCCACTGCAATCGCAGCCGATGCATTCAATGCGTTGTGGCGACCCGGGATATTAAGTGTGATATCAAGATTCGCTTTGCCTTCGCGAACTACCGTGAATTTGCCTTGCTGACCTTCTTGGCGGTAGTTCTCAATACGCACATCAGCATCTTCAGAGAAACCGTAAGTGATCACTTGGCGACTTACTTGAGGGATAAGCTCACGTACCACTGGATCATCAACACACATGACAGCCTGACCGTAAAACGGCAGGTTGTGTAGGAAGTCGATGAAGGTCTGCTTTAACGTTTCGAAGTCACCACCGTAGGTATCCATGTGGTCAGCTTCGATGTTAGTCACGATGCTTACCATAGGTTGCAGATGTAAGAACGATGCATCACTCTCATCAGCCTCTGCAATCAAGATGCGGCTTGAGCCTAGACGAGCATTCGTGCCCGCGCTTTTTACCAGGCCACCGTTAACGAAGGTTGGATCAAGACCCGCTTCAGAGTAAATCTGTGTAACCAGAGCCGTCGTGGTTGTTTTGCCGTGCGTACCAGCCACTGCAATACCATGACGAAAGCGCATTAGCTCTGCGAGCATCTCTGCACGACGTACAATCGGTGTGCGAGCTTCACGAGCCGCTACAATTTCTGGGTTCTCTTCGTTGATTGCAGTCGAAACGACCACCACGCTTGCGTTAGCAACATTACTCGCTTGATGGCCAATGTAGACCGTTGCACCCTTGCTAACCAAACGCTCTGTTACTGGGTTTTGAGCAATGTCAGAACCCGTAATCTGGTAGCCTTCGTTTAGCAAGACTTCAGCAATCCCGCTCATACCTGCGCCACCAATACCGATGAAGTGGATAGATTTCACTCGGCGCATCTCTGGCACCATTGCACGGATCTGCGCTAAGTCTTGCGTATGTTCAATCGTCATCAAATTTATCTCGTTATTTTGCTAAAGCTTGAATGGCTTTAGCGACGGTCACATCAGCGTCCAGCTTCGCCGCTTGGCGTGCCTTTGTTGCCATCGTTTTTAATTCATTTCTATCTAGCTGAGCGATAGTATTCGCTAGCTTTTCTGCCGTTAGATCTGGCTGTTCGATCATCAACGCAGCGCCGCAATCAACTAAGTGGTCGGCATTAAGCGCTTGCTGGCGGTCTTTATGCATGAAAGGCACAAAGATAGAGCCAACACCTGCAGCAGAGACTTCAGACACTGTTAACGCACCTGAACGACACACTAATAGATCTGCCCATGCATAAGCTTGCGCTACATCATCAATAAATTCAGTCACTTGAACATTGTTCACAGAATGAGAATTATATTGTTCAATCACTTGCTGTTGATTGTTTTTGCCCGCTTGGTGCATCACTGTGAAGCCTTCACCAAGCTGCCCCAAAGCAACTGGCAAGGTGTCATTGAGGATCTTGGCACCTTGGCTACCGCCCATAACTAGGATTCGGATATCACCGTCACGTTCCGCCATGCGCTCACTTGGCTCAGGCAATGCAACCACATCTTCACGTACTGGGTTACCCACAACATCCGCACTAGGGAATGCACCTGGGAATGCTTGAAACACCTTTTTCGCGATCTTAGATAGCCATTGGTTGGTTAAACCGGCCACTGCATTCTGCTCATGCAGAACCACTGGAATACCCGATAACCAAGCTGCGATGCCACCTGGACCACTCACATAGCCGCCCATGCCAAGCACCACATCTGGCTGCCACGCCTTAATGTGTTGCTTTGCTTGAAGTATGGCATTAATAATTTGGAAAGGCGCTTTAATTAACTTAGCGATGCCTTGGCCTCGCAGTCCTTTCACCTTTATGAAATCAATCTCGATACCGTGCTTTGGCACCAGATCCGCTTCCATACGATCAGCCGTACCTAGCCAGCGAATCTCCCAACCTTGTTGTTGTAGTTTTTTCGCGACCGCTAAGCCTGGAAATACGTGACCGCCGGTACCACCAGCCATCACCAATAATCTTTTGTTCTTTTTCATGCTGCTACTATTCATTTAATTCGTTCTGATGCTCAGCATCTTGTTGTTCTATTAGACGACATTCATGGTCAATTCGCAGCAACATAGATACCGCGACTGACATGATGATCAAGCTGGAGCCACCATAACTGATCAGTGGAAGAGTCAGGCCCTTGGTCGGTACGATACCTGATGCCGCACCAACGTTAACCAAGGTTTGAAAAGCAAACCAAATACCGATGCCAAAAGCGAGGTAACCGCTAAACACCTGGTCGTTTTCAAACGCTCTCTTACCAATAAAAATCGCTTTGAAAACCAGACTGAAGATCAGCATCAATACCAAGGTCACGCCCACAAAACCGAGCTCTTCTGCAAGTACAGCGAATACAAAGTCGGTATGCGCCTCCGGCAAGTACTCTAGTTTTTGAATCGAGTTGCCTAAGCCTTGCCCCATCCAATCCCCACGACCAAATGCCATCAGAGATTGTGTTAGCTGGTAGCCACTACCAAATGGGTCATTCCAGGGTTCCCAGAATGAGGTCACACGTCGCACACGGTATGGCTCTATCACAATCAAGCCAACAACCGCAGCCACACCAGCAACCATGAGAGCGATAAACTGCGACAGTTTCGCACCAGCAATGAACAGCATGCCAAATAGAGTCACCAGCATCACAACCACGGTACCCAAGTCGGGCTGACCTAGTAGCAAGACTGCAAAGGCCCCAAACACCATAATGGGTTTAGCAAAACCACCGAAGAAGGTCTTTCTCACTTCGTCTTGCTTACGAACCAAGTAACCGGCCATGAAGATAAACAACGACAACTTCGCCACTTCGGCAGGCTGGAGGTTGAATAACCCCAAAGGAATCCAACGCGATGCGCCGTTCACCGATTTACCAACAGCCAATACCACTATCAACAAGAAGAATGATAATCCCAGTAGGTACATACTGTATTGGAGCCAGCGTTTCATCGGGATTTGCAATATCACACTGGATACACCCAAAGCGAGCAGCAAAAAGATCGCATGGCGGAACATAAAGTGAAAAGGCTGATCGGTTAAACGAGCACTGATTGGGAACGAAGCAGACGTCACCATTACCAATCCAGTCAGCATCAGCCCAAGCGCGATCCAGACCAATTGACGATCATAAAGCGCCTCTGGCGTAGAGCGGTTAAGCCATTGCCAAATTGAGTGGTTGAGCTGTCTCACTTTCTGCACTGGGTTCCAGTCCTTTAACGATTAAGCGTACTTTTGAGCAAGCTCGGTGAATGCATCACCCCTTGCCATGAAATTACTAAACTGATCGAAGCTTGCACACGCAGGCGACAACATCACCATATCTCCCGCTACCAGCTTTGGTGAAACGGTTTCGATAATCTGCTGCATGGTGTCAAACTTTTGTGCCGATGGATGCAGAGGCATAAACTGTTCAGCATCTTCACCAAAACAGCACAGTTTAACGCGTGCGATATTGTTGAGTACCGGTGCAAGCTCACTGAAGTCTGCCCCTTTACCCACACCACCGACTAACAAATAAAGTGTTCCTGCACACTCTAGACCAGACAAAGCCGCTAACGTGCTGGCAACGTTGGTTGCCTTAGAGTCATTAACCCACTTCACGTCGCGCTTGTCTGCGACGACTTGGCAACGATGAGTCAGGCCGTTATATGCTTTTAATGCATCAAGACTGTTGGTGTAGTCGATATTTGCCAGTTTAAGTAGTGCTAAAGAAACCAAGGCATTTGATACATTGTGTCGACCAACCAGAGTAAGGTCTTGGCTGCGAATAACCGGCACACCATGATCAATGAGCCACTCTTCGCCATCAATCACATCAACACCGAACTCTTGGTTATCAAAACCAAAGCTTACGACCTGTTGTGAATCCAGCGGATAGGTTTCGCGATCATCACGGTTTACTAGAGCGTATTGCGCATGTTTGAAGATACGGCGCTTAGCATCACAGTAATCAGCCATACCTTGATAGCGATCCATGTGATCTTCAGAGAGGTTCAAGAAGGCCGCCGCCGCTAATTTAAGACTTGATGTGGTCTCTAACTGGAAGCTCGACAATTCTAAGACATAGAGGTCGGCATCTTGTTCAAGTAGATCCAGAGCTGGTACACCGATGTTGCCACCAACACCCACCTTAAGACCCGCAGCTTTGGCAAGCACACCGGTAAGATCTGTCACAGTGCTCTTACCGTTGGAGCCCGTGATTGCCACGACAGGCTTCTCTACCGCCCAAGCGAATAATTCAATATCACCCACAACAGCACCGCCGCGTGCCAACACGGTTTGAATCTCTGGTGTTGCCAGTGCGATACCTGGGTTTGCAACTACAAGGTCGGCTTGTGCTAACCATTCGTTTTGCCAACTCCCAGAATGCAGAGCAACACCATCAGGCAGTGGCTCTTTACCCGGTGGATTATCGCGAGTGTCGATCACTCTCACCGTGCAGTGAGGCTGATATTTTACAAGATGTTTAACGACAGAGAGCCCGGTAATACCGAGCCCTACAACCACTACATTTTGAATATTTTGCCAAGGTTCCATTTAAACAAGACGCTCTTAATGTGGATAAAGCCCCGTATTAACGAGGCTTAAAGTGGAATTAACGAACTTTCAGTGTCGCTAGACCAATCAAAACAAGAACCATTGAGATGATCCAAAAACGCACGATTACACGTGGCTCTGGCCAGCCTTTCAGCTCGTAGTGGTGGTGAATTGGTGCCATACGGAAAATACGCTGACCGCGCAACTTGTAAGAACCTACTTGTAAGATTACTGATAGCGTCTCCATTACAAATACACCGCCCATAATAACCAGTACCAACTCCTGGCGAACCAATACCGCGATAGTACCTAAAGCACCACCGAGTGCTAGAGAGCCAACATCGCCCATAAATACTTGCGCTGGGTAAGTGTTAAACCATAGGAAACCAAGGCCAGCACCAACAATAGCGGTACATACAACAACCAGCTCAGACGTAAACGGGATATATGGAATATGTAGGTACTCAGCAAAGTTAACGTTACCCGTCGCCCATGCAATCACCGCAAAACCAGCAGCTACCATTACCGTTGGCATGATTGCTAGACCGTCTAGACCATCTGTTAGGTTAACCGCATTACTGGTGCCCACGATAACAAAGTACGTCAACACAATGTAGAGTAAGCCAAGCTGTGGCATCACATCTTTGAAGAAAGGTACAACAAGCTGAGTCGCTGCCGTGTCTTGACCGTGTGCATACAGTGCAAACGCCACAACCAATGCAATCGCTGACTGCCAGAAGTACTTCCAGCGAGCAATTAGGCCATCGGTATTCTTACGGACAACTTTACGATAGTCATCAACAAAACCAACCGCACCATAACCGCCAAGTACTGCCATCACAGCCCATACATAAGGGTTAGAAAGATCTGCCCACAACAGAACAGTAATGATGATCGCAGCCAAGATCATCACACCACCCATGGTTGGGGTACCGCGTTTGCTGAAGTGAGATTCAGGACCGTCATTACGAACAACTTGACCGATTTGCAGCATTTGTAGACGCTCGATTAAACGAGGTCCCATCCACAGTGACAAGCATAGAGCCGTTAAAATACTCGCGATTGCTCGAAACGAAAGATATTCAAACAAACGAAAAAACGAAAAGTGTGGCTGTAGCAGCTCTGCAAGCCAAATAATCATGAAAAGTTCTCCTTTAAAGCAGCGGCAATTTTACTCATTCCTGCACTGTTTGCGCCTTTAACTAACAGTGTGTGCGACGCATTATTTGGCAAGCTTAACTGCTGCTCTATATGTGCGATCATCGCTTGATGCGTGGCGAAGTGAATGCCGTTGCAGACCTCACTGATCACCTTTGTATCATCACCGTAAGTGAGTACATGCTCAAAAGCGAATGGGGCAGCATATTCACCGACTTGACGGTGAAGTGCAAGGCTTTCATCGCCTAATTCAGCCATATTGCCTAAAATCAGCCAACGCTGCCCTTTAAAGCTAGACAACAGTTTTGCCGCCGCCTTCATCGCAGGCACGCTGGCATTGTAACTGTCGTCAATTAGCTTAAGTTGTTCACTCAGCTGTTGAACCTCAACGCGGCCCTTTACTGAGTTTAAGTTTTTTAAACCAGTCTGAATGTCATTCAAACTCGCACCAAACTGGATACTTAATGCAGCTGCACAAAGCGCATTTGCCACATTATGTTGACCTATAATACCCAGCTCAATAGCGATCACCCCTTGTGGGGTGTGCATTGTGAAACAGGCTTCGCCTTGATCATTAAGCTCAACTTCGTCGGCAAAGTAATCGGCAGCAGAGTTTACATCTGAGAAGGTAAGCACCGACTTATCTGCCAAGACTTCTTCCCAATATGCACCACCATTGCTCTCTAAGTTGACGATAGCGGTATCTCCAGCCGAGAGGCCTTGGTAGATTTCACCCTTAGCTTGCTTTACACCATCCATTGAACCGAAGCCTTCAAGGTGCGCTGCGGCAACATTATTTACCACCGCCACTTGCGGCTTGACCAGTTGTGTCGTGTAAGCAATCTCACCGATGTGGTTAGCACCAAGCTCAATCACAGCGAAGTCATCACTTGGCTCGCTGCGCAGTAACGTCAGAGGTACCCCAATATCATTATTGAAGTTACCCGCGGTAAACAGTACTTTTCCGCGCTGTTGTAGAATGCTAGCGACCATCTCTTTGACCGTGGTTTTGCCACAACTACCTGTGATAGCCATGGTTGGCACTTCACATTGAGCATGCACCCATGCACTCAACTGACCCAACGCAAGTTTAGTATCCTCAACAACTACTTGAGTAATATTTAGGTCAAGTTTTCGTTCGACTAACAACGCGCTGGCTTGTGCTTCGACCGCTTGATGGCAAAAGTCATGGGCATCAAATCGCTCGCCAACCAAAGCCACGAACAGAGCACCACTTTGAACGGTACGTGTATCTGTAGATACCAAATGAATCATGGTCGCTTTCCCCGCTTCCGTTGATTCAATTAGTTCACCATTAACGGCCTGACAGACCTGTTCTAGTGATACATCAATCATTGTGAATACCTAATAATTGCAGTGCTGACTCTCGATCAGAGTAGTGCACAGTTTCATCTTTTAATACTTGGTAATCCTCATGGCCCTTACCTGCCAGTAGGATAATGTCATTGTTACCAGCTTGCTCAAGGGCAAACTTCACCGCTTGATAGCGGTCATGCTCAACGTATGCGGCTTGAGGCTGCTTAAGCCCCACCAGCATATCTTTGACGATTTCCGCCGGGTCTTCGCTACGAGGATTATCATCAGAGATAATGATCTTGTCGGCGAACTGTTCCGCCGTCTCCGCCATCATTGGACGCTTGCCTTTATCTCTATCACCGCCGCAACCGAAAATAGCCCATAAGTTGCCAGAGCAATGCACGCGCAGTGCAGCTAATGCTTTTTCAAGTGCATCTGGAGTGTGAGCATAGTCGACGACGACTTTGGCTTTTTGTGGCGCTTGAAATAGTTCCATACGGCCGATCACTGGCTGTAGCTTTGGTGCACTATCAACCAATTGTTGTTTATCAATACCTAAAGCAAGCAGTGTTGCGAACGCGACCAAAACATTAGAGGCATTGAATTGACCGATCAAAGGTACCTGCAGTGACCCCGTGCCCCACGCACCATCGAAATCCATACGGATGCCAGTTTCGGCATAAGCCACGTCTGAGGCCCACACTGCATTGGCACGATCAGTCATAGAATTAAGCGACACTGCAACGGCATCGGGTAACTCAGATAACCACGCCAAACCCACTGGATCATCGGCATTAATGATGGCGTGCTGGCAGTGATGCTTGGTAAACAGACTCTGTTTGGCTAACGCGTACTCTTCCATTGTGCCATGATAGTCAAGGTGGTCTCGACTCAGGTTGGTAAAAACACCGGCTGCGAATTTGAGTGCTTTAACTCGGCCTTGAACCAAGCCGTGTGATGAGATTTCCATTGCAGTATAGGCCGCATTTTGAGCCGATAATTCACTCAAAGTACGTTGAATTTCAATCGCACTACCCGTGGTATTTTTTGCGGTTTGTAGGTCGTCAAGAAAACCATTCCCTGTCGTGCCCATAACACCAGAGCGCTGACCAACTAAATCAAGCCACTGAGCGATAAGTTGAGTAATTGTGGTTTTGCCATTGGTGCCTGTCACGCCGATAAGCTGAGTCGCATCTGATTGATAGACTCGACCAGCTAGAGCAGAGAGCTCTTGATTCAGATCTTGGACATAAGCGATAGCGACGCCATTACGTAACTCAACACTGCCATGAACATGCTCTTCGCACGCTTGAGCAATGACAGCGCTGGCACCCAAGTCGATGGCTTTATCGATAAAACGGCGTCCATCAACAGCATGGCCAATAACAGCAACGAAAATGTCTCCCGAACTTACCGCTCGGCTATCTAACTCAAGGTGCGTGACCTCGACTTCCGCCAGTTCAGCGCAGTCAAATGGCCCCCAAGGGCTCAGTAAGTTAGACAGTGTTAGGCTATTACTCATATCGAATCCTGATTCGTTCTATTCTTGAAACTTGTTTTCATCAGCTGGCACATTAAGAATTTGCAGTGCACCCTTCATGATTTCTGAAAATACAGGGGCAGCAACAGAACCGCCGTAGTAGAGATCGCCCTGCGGCTCATTCACCACCACAACCAGCGATACGCGAGGGTCGCTCACAGGTGCTACGCCTGCGGTAATCGCAATATACTCATCGCTATAACCACCCGCTTCCGCTTTACGAGAAGTACCCGTTTTAGCCGCGACGCGATAACCCGGTACAGCTGCGCGCGTTGCTGTGCCGCCTTTTTGGGTTACCCCTTCAAGCATCTCTAAAACAAGCTGCGCATTGTCTCTATCAATGATCTGCTTAGAAAAATCTTGCTCATTGTTTTCAATGATATGGATCGGCTCGTAAACACCTTTATTCGCCAATGTTGCGTAAGCATGAGCCAATTGAATCGGGGTGACAGATAGGCCGTAACCAAAAGATAGGGTGGCGATTTCAAACTTTGACCAACGGCGTCGATTCGGGAAGATACCTGTTGTCTCACCGACTAAGTTCAAGCCAGACATTTCACCTAAGCCAACCGAGCTATAAAGCCCTAATAGAGCTTCGAGCGGCATATCCAGTGCTAGCTTCGCAACACCAATGTTACTCGACTTTTTGAGGATCATGGCTAGGTCAGCCTTGCCGACTTTGGAGGTGTCACGCACGCGGCTACCGCCGATTTGCATGATGCCATTCCCGGTGTTGATAACGGTGTCTGGGGTTGCTGCACCATTTTCGAGTGCCGCCAATACAACAAATGGCTTAACGGTAGAGCCGGGTTCCATCGCATCCGTCAGCACACGGTTACGCATCTTAAAACTTTGCAGGTCGGCACGGTTGTTAGGGTTATACGATGGCGCATTGACCATGGCTAACACCGCACCGGTTTTGACATCAAGAAGAATCGCCGAGCCAGAGGTTGCTCGGTGATCGGCTACCGCTTGCTTGATTTCACGATAGGCAATCGCTTGTAAACGTTGGTCTATGGTCAAGGTGAGTGGTTTACCTTGCTCACGCTCTTCTAAGGCAATATTTTCAACTACGCGACCATAGCGGTCTTTACGAATCGTGCGTTTACCTGCTTCACCGGTTAACCACTGGTCGTAACTACGTTCAACACCTTCTAAACCGTGACCATCTATACCCGTTACACCGATAAGGTGTGCGCTGATTTCACCCGCAGGATAGTAGCGACGAGATTCCGCTTTAAGGCCAACGCCCACCAGCTTGAGATCGCGAATGTACTTCGCCATCGCTGGACTCACTTGCCTTTGGAGGTAGATAAAACGACGCTTTTTATTGGCTGAGATCTTATCGATCATCGATTGACGCTCTAGCCCCAATACATCCGCAAGGGCATACCAACGATCAATCTGAGCAAGGCCATCTTTATCAAAAATGGTTTTCGGATCGGCCCATACCGCCTCAACAGGGACACTGACAGCAAGAGGTTCATCGTTTCGATCAGAAATAATACCGCGCGCAGAAGGGATCTCTTTGACGCGAACCGAACGCAAGTCACCTTGGCGAATCAAGTTATCAGGCTCGATGATTTGAATGTAAGCAACACGTGAAACCAGTGCTGCAAATGCGAGGAAGACAAACGCAATAACTAAGTTAAAGCGCCATTTGATCAAGATAGGATCAGAGTCCTTTCCATTCACTGCGGTTGCCTTGGAAGCGGCTGCTTCGGCTTTCTTCGCAGATGCTTTTTCCTTTTTAGCGGTCATTTCAGTGAGATCACAACTTCTTTGTCTGAGTCTGGGCGCTTCATATCAAGCTCTTTAATTGCAGAAGCTTGAACTCGGCTGTGTTCGGCAAGCGCAGTCTCTTCGAGCATCAGATTTCGCCACTCGTCATCCAGCTGCTCACGCTCCACCAAAGCCATATCTTTCTGAGTAATAGCTTGACGAGACATGTGTGTAGTAAGAACGACCCCCATCGCGCTAGCGAAGATAGCAATGAGCAATAACAGTGGGACACGACCCACTGAAATCAGATCAAAGAAGATAATCTTGGCTAGGTTTGGCTTGGCGGTCTTCATTAATTAAAGCTTTTCGGCTAGACGAAGTACTGAGCTTCGCGAACGCGTGTTTTCATCCACTTCACTCTTTGAAGGCTTAATCGCTTTACCCACAGGTTTAAGAACTGCACTGCCTAGCGCTTTAATTTGCTCTTCAGTAAGAGGCAGACCGTGTGGTACTTGAGGGCCTTGGCTCTCTTTACGGATAAAACGTTTTACCATGCGATCTTCTAGAGAGTGGAAGCTGATGACTGACAGACGACCTTCTGGAGCAAGAATGCTGGTTGCACCTTTTAACGCAGTCGCGATCTCATCCAGCTCACTATTGATGTAAATGCGAAATGCCTGGAATGCACGTGTTGCTGGGTGCTTTTTCTCTTTAAAGCTCTTTGGTGCGACATCCGAGATAAGCTTCGCCAGTTGACCAGTACGCGTAAGTGGTTCGTTCTCTTCGTTCTCACGGTAAGCCACGATGCCTTTAGCAATACGGCGCGCATGCTTGTCTTCACCAAACTCACGGATAACCCAAGTGATGTCATCCAATTCTGCATCCATTAGCCACTGTGAAACAGGCATGCCTGAAGTAGGGTCCATTCGCATATCCAATGGGCCGTCTTTCATAAAGCTAAAGCCGCGCTCAGCGTCATCCAATTGTGGTGAAGACACACCTAAATCGAGAAGAACACCATCTACTTTACCCACTAGGTCATAGCGCTCAGCGTATTCCGCCATGCCAGAGAATGGGCCGTGGATGATAGTAAAACGCGGGTCATCAATTTTTTGTGCCTCAGCGATCGCTTGTGGATCGCGGTCGATACTAAATAGTCGTCCATTCTCGCCCAGTTTAGACAGGATTGTACGGCTGTGACCACCACGGCCAAAAGTACCGTCAATGTAGGTACCATCAGGTTTGATCGCCAGTCCGTCAATTGATTCGTTAAGCAATACTGAAATATGTTTGAACGCTTCTGTCATAGTCTTCTCAGTGAGTGGATTAAGCCTTTAGTTCGGCTACAAATGATTCTGTTAACGTTTTAGTGTACTGATTTCGCACGTTATCTCCACTACATTGTGTGTAGCGAGTTGGGATTTTTAACCCAAGTCTTTACAAGAAAAGCGGATTTTAAGGAAATCTAAATAATTTACGTCAATATAAAGCAAAAAACCCATCACTACTGTTAAGTAATGATGGGTTCTTGGAATAGGTGGAGTCGACATATAAGCCGGGTTCTGTTCCGCTTGCGCGGTAGTAGCCATTCGTCTAGGCCAGCAATCGCTCACTGGCTCAAGCAACCTACCCGCCTCCTTACGCGAGCAACGCAATGTGGAGGCCTATTTGGTCTTGCTCCGGGTGGAGTTTACCCTGCAACGGACTATTGCTAGCCGTCCGGTGCGCTCTTACCGCACCCTTTCACCCTTACCTGTGCCCTAAGGCCATCGGCGGTCTTCTCTCTGCTGCACTTGTCGTAGGCTTGCGCCCCCCAGGCGTTACCTGGCACCCTGCTCTATGGAGCCCGGACTTTCCTCCCCTTTGTCAGTCTCCCGAAGGACGTCAACGCCAGTCTCCCAAAGGACTTCAGCGTCAGTCTCCCGAAGGACATCAACAAAGCAGCGACTACCCAGTCAACTCCGAGGGCGGATTGTATAGAGATTAAAGAGACGTGTCTAGCGAGATCACAAATATGATGCAATCAAGGTGTTAACTGGTGGGGAATTGAGCGAAAGAGCGGATACGAGTGATGAGATGCGGGATTCGAAGAGAATGAGGAGCAGATGCGAGTGGCGGGATGCGAGATTCGAAAAGATTTAAAAGAAGATAAGAGTAGTGAGGTTCGAGATGAGAAAAGAGTTAAGAACAAAGTAGAGATACAGATAAAAGAGAATAGTTTAATCGCTCGTTCATCTGTATCTGAATTGTGTAACTAAACAAGTATTAGTTATCTAGATGCTCTAGGCCCCATTTGTAGAGTGCGTTCTTCTTCAGGTTGTAGATCTCAGCAGCCATTGCTGCGGCTTTCTTAAGTGGTAGCTCTTTAGTCAGAATAGCCAGAGTACGCGTTGCTTCATCCGGTAAGTCGGTTGTTGCTTCTTCGCGGTGGCCGTGAATCAATAGCACCATTTCACCGCGTTTGCGGTTAGCATCTTCTTCAATCCACTCAATCAGCTCGCCCAATGGCATACCTTGAATGGTTTCGAAGGTCTTCGTTAGCTCACGCGCTAGTACAACTTCACGCTCCGGGCCTAAAATATCTAGCATATCCTGTAGAGAATCTGAGATACGGTGTGGTGACTCGTAGAAAATACAAGTACGTTCCGCTTTCGCGATCTCAAGGAACTTATCTTTACGACCTTTACTCTTAGGTGGTAAGAAGCCTTCAAAACTGAAGCGATCAGACGGCAGACCCGATGCACTTAACGCGGTGATGACAGCACATGCACCTGGAAGTGGTACAACTCTCACACCAGCCTGACGACATTGTGATACAAAGTGGTAACCTGGATCACTGATTAAAGGGGTTCCAGCATCTGAGACTAATGCGATAGACTGACCCTCTAATAATTTTTCTACTAGAACTTGCGCCTTAGTTTGCTCATTATGGTCATGTAAGGCGAACGTTCTGGTGGATATATTGAAGTGAGCAAGCAGCTTACCCGTGTGACGTGTGTCTTCCGCTGCAATAACATCGACGCTTGATAATACTTCGATTGCTCTTTGAGTGATGTCTCCCAAATTTCCGATAGGAGTCGGCACAATATAGAGAGTTGGGCTCTCTGTGAGCAAGGTTTTGTTATCTGTCATTTGTTTACCATCACTTCAACGATTAATATAGATACAAATTTATACGGAATTAAAAAGAACTCATGGCAACAATGAACCATAAGAGACTCAGTGTACCACGCTTACTAACTCCAATTGCATTAGCAATTTCATTGGCGGCTTGTTCTTCTACGCCACAAGCCCCGACGCGTGTTGATATTACACTTGATCCGACACAATCGACAGAAAGTTATATGATGCAAGCCGACAGCAGCCAAGGCAGTCTGCAAAATGACTGGCTGATCATGGCACTTAAATCGTCGGTGCAAGCGGGCAAAACCGATCAAGCGACTTTGCTGACCAAGCGTTTAGCAAAGCAACCACTCACAGAAACCCAACAGGCTGAGTGGCAATTAGCGCGTGCGCAACTGCTGTTCAACAATCAACAGACTGAACAAGCGTACCAACAACTGAATTTTCAACCGTGGTGGAAGCTACCGAATGAGCAGTGGAAAGACTATCACAACCTGCGCGCTGATATTCTTGAGGTATTGAATCAATATTTTGAAGCGAGCCGTGAGCTCACCAAGCTTGAAGAGTTTGATGACAACCAAGACCAACAGTTGATCGCTGACCGTATCTGGCAAAACCTCAGCAGCTATTCTCAATATGAAGTGTTAGCACTGAAAACGGCGCCAGACGAAGACGTATTGGCTGGTTGGTTACAGCTTTCTATCTACCTGAAAACTCTTAACGGTAATCTGCCTGAGCTACAAAGCACACTGCAAGATTGGTTGGCGGATAACCCGTATCACCCAGCAGCGAAGTATACACCGCAAGCGATCACTGACATCTTAGCGCTAGAGATCAGTAAACCAACCAGCACTGCCCTGCTACTGCCTTTGACTGGTAAGTACAGCAAGCAGGCACAGTTGGTTCGTGATGGTTTCATCTTTGCGATGATGAACGATAAAGAGCGTGAAGAAGACGCAACGCTAACAGTTTTAGATACCAACACGCAAAGCGCAGAAGAGATCAAACAGACACTGGTTGATAACAAAGTCGACTTTATCGTCGGCCCACTGATTAAGAGCAATATTACTAAACTGCAGGAAGCTCAGAAAGGTCACGAAGATGCCATTCCAGCTCTTGCACTGAACATTCCCGATCAATTAGAGGCAGATACTAAGCTTTGTTACCTTGCGCTATCACCTGAGCAAGAAGTCGCACAAGCTGCTAAACATCTCTTCACGCAAGGTTACAAATACCCACTTATCTTGGCGCCGAAAGGCCGATTAGGTGATCGTGTACAAGAAGCCTTCAAAGAAGAGTGGTCGAAATACAGCAGCAACGAGGTCGCGACCTCTTTCTTCGCTGACAAACGTCAACTGCAACGCAATGTGAATCAGATATTTGGTCTGCAAGAGAGCCAACAACGCATTGCTCAAATGGATAACCTGATCGACTTGCCATTAGAAACGGAACCACGCAGCCGTCGCGACGTCGACGCAGTATACATTGTGGCGAAGAACTCTGAACTCACACTGATCAAACCTTTCATTGAGGTTGCTATTAACCCAGATGCGAAGCAGCCTGCGTTATTCTCGAATTCTCGCAGTAACAGTGGTGACAAGCAGTATGAAGACTTAACCGGCGTTTTCTACAGCGATATTCCTCTGCTTGTAGAGGGTAAAGGCGAGCTAAACAAACAACTAAACGAGCTTTGGCCATCACACTCTAATGGTCAAAAACGTCTACAAGCACTAGGTATGGATGCGTACTACCTAATGGACGCGCTACCACAGATGAAAGCCGTTGAAGGACACAGTATTTCTGGTGAAACCGGTGTGCTGACCATCGACAATAACTGTGTGGTACAGCGTCAAATTAGCTGGGCTGAACATGGGGCTCTTTAGCCGAACCAAACTGATACAAAAACTCAACGCCCACAGACAAGTGGGCGATAGATACGAACGCGTGGCCAAAGAGCACCTCGAAGGCCACGGACTCTCTTTAATAGAGCAAAACTTCGTAGCAAAATGTGGTGAAATTGATCTTATAATGCACCACAACCAGACTATTGTGTTTGTTGAGGTCAAATACCGCAAACAGACACGTTATGGACATGCAGCAGAAATGGTCACCGCCAGTAAGGCGAAAAAGCTGATCAACACCGCCAATCTATGGCTGATGAAGCAAGGCATGTCGGTACACTCGACTAACTTCCGGTTTGATGTTGTGGCTATTGAAGGGCCAAGTGAACAAATCAACTGGATAGAAAATGCAATTACCCAAGGATAAACATGCTAGATAGCATCAAAGAAAGTTTTACAGAAAGTATTCAGATCCAAATCGCGGCAGCAGAAGCCCTGCCAGATGCTATTACCCATGCCGCTCAAGCCATGGTTGCAACCTTGCTTAATGGTAATAAGATTTTATGTTGTGGTAACGGTGGCTCAGCTTCGAACGCACAGCAGTTTGTCTCTTGCCTACTTAACCGCTTTGAAACCGAGCGCCCTAGCCTGCCTGCAATGGCGCTAACCGCAGACAACACTACACTAACTGCGGTTGCAAACGACTACCACTACGAAGAGATCTTCTCAAAACAGGTACGTGCTTTTGGTCAAACTGGCGATATCCTTCTTGCTATTTCGACTAGCGGTAACAGCAAAAACATCATCAAGGCGATGGAAGCGGCAGTAACCCGTGATATGACCATCATCGCTTTTACCGGTAAAGACGGTGGTGAGATGGCAGGTCTTCTAGGCGAACACGATGTAGAGATTCGAATTCCATCGCATCGCACCGCTCGTATCCATGAAGTTCATATGGTCACACTGCATTGCTTGTGCGATCTCATTGACCAAGTTCTATTCCCAGCTCACGAGGAGTAATTGGAGTAACATGAAGTTTTCTATTGTTAAGTTGCTCAGCGTTTCACTGCTGACACTATCATTGTCTGGATGTGCGGGGCTGTTCATTGCAGGCGCTGCGACGACAGCAAACCTAGTCACCGACACTCGCACTACCAAAGAGATTTGGAATGACAATAATATCGAGTTCGAAGTTGCAGCCATCACTAACAAGGCTCCATATCGCGGTAACGTTCGAATCACTGCCAGCTCTTACCGTGGCACAGTGGTACTGATGGGCCAAGCATCAACAGAGGCAGAGCGCCGCTCATTTGAGAGTGAAGCAAGAAAAGTAGCTGGTGTGAACAATGTCCATAACCAAGTACGCGTTAAGCCACCATTGAGCGTAAGTGAGATCAGCAAAGACAGCTGGATCACGACCAAGGTAAAATCCGCCCTACTAGCCAATGCCGAACTCAATGGCATCAAGGTTAAAGTTATTACCGAAGATGGTGAAGTGTTCCTACTTGGTCTTGTAACTCGTGAGCATGCTGATATTGCAACTGATGTTGCTCGTAATATCTCTGGGGTCAAACAAGTCATTCGAGCATTCGAATATGGTGATGAGGCAACGGTGAAGGCTGAAGCGGCCGCTGAAACTGAAGCAGAAACTGTCGTTAACTAACTTCATCCAAATATATAAACTCGAATAAAAATCGAGTTATAAAAAAAGCAGCGAATCATCGCTGCTTTTTTAATGTCGTTCGGTTACTTGATAACTCGAAGGCTTGGTCGGCCTTTAGTTGGGCGCGGTGGTTCAGGCTCAGGGTCTGAATCTTCCGCATCAACTTCAACCTCTGCCGTTGCAACACTCAGTGAAGGACCTTGTTCCGGAGCTTCAAATGGCCCCTCTTCAATGCCTTCTTCAAGCACATCCATGTAAGCCTCTTCAGGCTCAAACATAGTACCAGCGCCATTTTCACGAGCGTAGATCGCTTGAACAGCATAAAGCGGTACGATCACAGAGTGAGGACGTCCACTGAAGCGGGCACTGAATGTCACCGCTTCGTTGCCAAGCTCAAGATTGCCTACCGCACGAGGAGCAATATTCAGGATGATCTGACCATCTTGAATAAACTCTTCTGGTACACGAACACCCGGCAATGTTGCTTCAACAACAAGGTGTGGTGTCAGTTCGTTATCAACCAGCCAATCATAAAATGCACGAAGCATGTATGGACGGCGTGGCGTCATCGTTGAGATATCCATAACGATTAACGAGCCAGTCGCATCTCGCGCTCAGCTTCTGTTAGAGAAGCTAGGAATGAATCACGCTCAAATACACGGTTCATGTAAACTTTCAGTTCTTTAGAACCTGGGCCAATTAGTTCGATACCTAGCTCAGGAAGACGCCATAGTAGCGGAGCAAGGTAACAATCGATTAGGCTGAATTCTTCGCTCATGAAGTATTCGTACTCTGCGAAGATAGGAGCCAGAGTTAGTAGGTCGTTGCGCAGTTTAGTACGTGCTGCTTCAGACTCTTCTACATTGCCTTTTACAATCTTCTCAGCAACTGAGTACCAGTTACGTTCGATACGGTACATCATTAGACGGCTGTTACCACGAGCAACAGGGTAAACAGGCATCAATGGTGGATGAGGGAAACGCTCATCTAAGTATTCCATGATGATTTTTGAGTCGTATAGAGCCAACTCGCGATCAACTAGAGTGGGTACTGATTTGTACGGGTTCAGTTCAACAAGCTCTGCTGGAAGATTATTTTCATCAACCAACTCAACTTCAACACTTACGCCTTTTTCAGCAAGAACAATGCGCACCTGATGGCTATACATATCAGAAGCACTTGAGAAAAGAGTCATCACAGAACGTTTATTGGCAGCTACAGCCATGGAGCCCTCCAGTACACTTTAAATAAAAACAATGGAGGCCTAAGCCTCCATTGTACATTAACATAATTTGGGAATTAGCACGGTATTATAGCACAATTAGTGCACATCACGCCAATACTCTTTCTTCAGTAGAATCACAACGATAGTGAACAATACTAAGAAGGCCATTACCCACCAACCTAGAGCGTGACGCTCAAGTTGAACTGGGTCACCAGAGTAAACTAGGAAGTTAACCAAATCACGTACAGCTTCGTCGTACTCGCCTGAACTTAGTTCACCAGAACCGTCAGTTTCAGTACCTACAACCACTTCTACCTCTTCACCATCTACGATGTGAGTTTCGTAGATTGGCGTTGGGATGCCTTGTAGCTCTTCAAGCACATGTGGCATACCAACACTTGGGAAAACAATGTTGTTTACGCCAAATGGACGAGATGGGTCTTCGTAGAAAGTACGAAGGTAAGTGTATAGCCAGTCTGCGCCACGAACACGAGCAACCAGAGTTAGATCCGGTGGTGGAGCACCGAACCAGTTTGCCGCTTGTTTCGCAGGCATTGCGTTAACCATCAGGTCACCAATCTTCGCTTCAGGATCGAAGACTAGGTTCTCTTTCATTAGATCCACAGGGATCTCAAGGTCGTTAGCAACTCGCTCGTAACGCTGATACTGCGTAGAGTGACAGCCAAAACAGTAGTTCATGAACAGCTTAGCACCGTTTTGCAGTGAAGCTTGGTCCGTTAAGTCATTGTTCGCTTTGTCTAGCGGAACATTTGCGCCCGCTGCCATAGCTAATGACGGCAACATAGCAAATAAAATTACAATCCATTTTTTCATTTGAATGTCACCCTTTCTGGTAATGGTTTCGTCGCTTCATTCTTACTGTAGAACCACAGTAGTACGAAGAACATGAAGTAACCTAAGCTAAATACTTGTGCAAGTATTGTGTACGTTGGTGTTGCTGGAAGCGCACCAAGAATACCAAGCGCAATAAAGCTTATTGTGAATTGGATGATGTTAATCAAATGCAGTTTGCTACGGTAACGGTACGAACGTACTTTACAACGGTCGAACCATGGTAGTAGGAATAGCACAACAATAGATGCGCCCATAGCTACAACACCTAGCAGCTTATCAGGAACCGCACGTAGGATTGCGTAGAACGGTGTGAAGTACCATACCGGAGCAATGTGCTCAGGAGTCTTCAGCGGGTTCGCAGCTTCAAAGTTAGGCGGCTCAAGGAAGAATCCACCCATTTCTGGGTTGAAGAACAGCACGTAACAGAAGAAGAACAAGAAACCAGCAACACCAACCATATCTTTCACAGTCCCGTATGGGTGGAAAGGAATAGAGTCAATGATGTCGTATTTCTTAGTGTAATCCTTGTGGAATGGGAACTGAGTTTTGTAGTCGTCGCCCATTGTGCCTTTAGGAAGCTTAGTCTCGATACCGTCTGGGTTGTTCGAACCTACTTCGTGCAGTGCTAGAACGTGAAGAACGATAAGCAGCAGAAGTACGATTGGCAGAGCAATAACGTGTAGCGCGAAGAAACGGTTAAGCGTTGCACCAGAGATGATGTAGTCACCACGGATCCAAAGCGTTAAGTCATCACCGATAACTGGAATCGCACCAAACAGAGAAATGATTACCTGAGCACCCCAGTATGACATTTGACCCCATGGTAGTAGGTAACCCATGAAGGCTTCAGCCATTAGCACTAGGAAGATCAACATACCGAAGATCCAAAGTAGCTCACGAGGCTTTTGGTAAGAACCGTAAATCAGACCACGGAACATATGCAGGTAGACAACAACGAAGAACGCAGATGCACCCGTTGAGTGCATATAACGTAGCAGCCAGCCGTATTCCACATCACGCATAATGTATTCAACAGAAGCGAACGCACCTTCACCAGATGGTACGTAGTTCATTGTTAGCCAAATACCTGTAAGGATTTGGTTAACCAAAACTAACATTGCTAAAGAACCAAAAAGGTACCAAAAGTTAAAGTTCTTAGGCATTGGGTATTCAGATAAGTGCTTTTTATAAGCATTCATCGCGGGTATACGTTTCTCTACCCAATCTAGTAGTCCTTGCATTATGCATCTCCCTCGTCAATACCGATCAGGATCTTGGTGTCACTTAAATACATATGCTTTGGCACAACAAGGTTTAGCGGTGCAGGTACGCCTTGGAATACTCGACCAGCCATATCAAATTTCGAACCATGACATGGACAGAAGAAACCAGACTTAACACCTTGTACTTGTTCTGCGAAAGAATCAGGTAGGTAAGTTGGAGAACAACCTAGGTGAGTACAGAAACCAACCGCAACAAAGAATTCCGGCTTAATTGAGCGGAACTCATTTTGAGCGTATTCAGGTTGTTGTTCAGCTTCCGATTGAGGATCTCGAAGTTGACCACCAATGGTTTTCAAGTTTTCTAGTACCGACTCAGCACGGCGTACAACCCATACAGGTTTACCTTGCCATTCGACACGAACCATTTGGCCAGCTTCTAATTTACTGACTTCCACTTCCACCGGCGCGCCCGCAGCTTTCGCTTTGGCACTCGGATTCCATGATTTAATAAAAGGCACGGCTACAGCAGCAGCCCCTAAACCACCAACAACGGCTGTTGTTGCGGTTAGGAAACGCCTGCGACCGTTATTTAAAGGCGCGTTGCTCATCCAAACATTCTCCCATTTGCTCCTTTTGGATTGAAATTATTCCGCTTAAAGAGCATGGCTAACAAAATACGTATTTAGTTCTATTTATTGACGGCAAATGATAAATAAAACCCTACTTTTTGACAAGATAAAGCTACCTTTTTGTAACAATCATGAGGCAAAGCGCACATTGGGTTACAAAAGCTATCAAAATATAAGAAATTGGAAATAAAACGAGGGGGGAAAAGCATTTAGCGGGGAGTAGAAAAACAAAAAGCCCGGCATATAGCCGAGCTTTGAACCACAATTCCAGTAATAAAACTGGGAGCGTGTATTTTCCGGTAAAGGAAAATTAACGCTTAGAGAATTGAGGTTTACGACGTGCTTTACGTAGACCAACTTTCTTACGTTCAACGCAACGAGCGTCACGAGTAACGTAGCCAGCTGCACGTAGAGCAGGACGTAGAGTTTCATCGTACTCCATAAGAGCGCGAGTGATACCGTGGCGGATTGCGCCAGCTTGACCAGAGATACCACCACCAGAAACAGTGATGTATAGGTCAAGTTTCTCAGTTAGTTCAACTAGCTCAAGAGGTTGCTTAACAACCATGCGAGAAGTTGGACGACCGAAGTAAACATCAAGGCTACGCTTGTTGATTACGATCTCACCAGAACCTGGTTTGATGAAAACACGAGCTGCTGAGCTTTTGCGACGACCAGTGCCGTAGTATTGATTCTCTGCCATTTTCATAATCCCCAATTAGATGTCTAGTACTTGTGGTTGTTGAGCAACATGGTTGTGCTCAGCACCAGCGTATACTTTTAGCTTACGGTACATAGCGCGGCCTAGAGGACCACGTGGTAGCATACCTTTAACAGCTAGTTCAAGAGCCATCTCTGGCTTACGGTCGATCAGCTTTTCAAAAGTGATAGACTTAAGACCACCAGGGAACTCAGAGTGACGGTAGTAAACCTTACCCTTAGCCTTGTTACCAGTTACAGTAACTTTCTCAGCGTTAACAACGATGATGTAATCACCAGTGTCTACGTGAGGAGTGTATTCAGCTTTGTGCTTACCGCGTAGGCGAGAAGCGATTTCACTTGCAAGACGACCTAGAGTTTTACCTTCAGCGTCTACAACGTACCAGTCGCGTTTTACAGTTTCTGGTTTAGCAACGAAAGTTTTCATGCTAATAATTACCTATTAAAAAAATTTACACTTAAGGAATACTGAGTATTCCCACTGTCTAAGAGTCCCCATTCATCACCCCTTCGAGTGTTGGAAAACTCTTGGCATAACGTGATTTAACTCATCGTTAGAGGCCCGCAGTAACGGTAGGTCGCAGGATTATAGAGAAGAGCGAAGAAAAAATCACCTCTTTTTGAACAAAATCACGATTTTTTTCTTCCATTTTCTTAATAAAGAATTCCCCGCCTAACTTAGGTGCTCTT
Source organism: Vibrio sp. D420a (assembly GCF_030248625.1). Lineage (NCBI taxonomy): Bacteria > Pseudomonadati > Pseudomonadota > Gammaproteobacteria > Vibrionales > Vibrionaceae > Vibrio > Vibrio sp. D420a. The sequence continues at coordinate 143,065 of NZ_JAHGAN010000029.1, forward strand.
TTGCTAGATAATCATGGCTCTGCATTTCAATTAAACGTGACTGACAGCGTTTAAATTCAAACTCTAACTGACCATGAGTGTAGAGTTCCTCTAGCGCAACTTCGGCAGAAATAATCAGCTTTACATTACGTTCGTAAAACTCGTCGACTAAAGCAATGAAGCGTCTTGCTGCGTCGTCAGAGGTCGCATTCATCTGCTTCACTTCAGCCAGTAACACCGTGTGATAGATCTTAGATAGCTCAATATAGTCATTCTGGCTGCGGGCAGATTGGCAAAGCTGAGCAAAGGTGCCATGCAAAACGCCATCGCTCGCTTCAACCACATCCAGTTGACGATGGTTAACTTCAATCTGAGTTAATACCTCTTTACCCTCACCGACTAGCTGTTGGTAATAGGTACGTAAATTGATATCCGCTTGTGCATCTAATGGGTAGTGATAGATTTCTGCTTGTTCTAATGTACGTAGTCGGTAGTCAACGCCACTGTCTACATTCAGGATTCGACAATTTTCTTGGATCAGTTTAATCGCAGGCAGAAAGCGCGCACGTTGCAGACCATTTCGGTAAAGGTCTTCAGGTGGAATGTTTGAGGTCGCAACCAAGATAACGTTGCGAGCGAAGAGCTCTTGGAAAAGAGTACCCAGAATCATCGCGTCGGTAATGTCAGAAACAAAGAACTCATCAAAACAGATAATATCCGCTTCTTGCTTAAACTTATCAGCGACCAACGGCAAAGGATCACTAACCTCTCCCAGCGCTTTGAGTTCATCATGCACTCGGTACATAAAGCGGTGAAAGTGGACACGCATTTTTCGTGATGTCGGTAGAGCATCGCAAAAGGTATCCATTAAGTAGGTTTTACCTCGCCCTACTCCGCCCCAGAAATAGAGCCCTTTTGGTGGCGTAGGCAGCTGTGGTTTTTTACCCATTAACTTTTGAAAACGCGTCAGCTGTGGCACTGGTGCATTTTGGTATTCTTGGAATTGGTGGAACAGTTGGTCTAATGCCTGTACGGCTTGCTCTTGGGCTGGATCTCTTTGAAATCCATGTTCTTTTATATCTTGTTCGTATTTTTTAACGGGATTCATGACGACATTTCCACAATGAAATCGATATCAACCAGAGAAGGAAAAAGGGCTTCAACAGTACAATAGGCGGGGGCTCAGCGCTGTATGTGCAGCTTCAAACTGATAGCTAGCGCACACGCATTTTTCTTTATACTGCTGCGTTCTCATAGTACCATGAAGCTGCATTATGTGTAACTAAGCAGTAACAAACATGTTAAAAAACAACAATAAGGAGCTGTTATGCCTTGGATGTATGCCGTTGGCGGTTTACTAATCGGAATTATCTTAGGGGTTGCTATTTCTCGCCTCACGACTCCTGAGTACAAGAAGCAAAAGAATGTTCAAAAAGAATTAGACACAGCAAAGTTTGCACTAGAACAGCAACGCCAAGAGCTTGCCGATCACTTTGCTAAAACAGCTGAAATGTTGGATACCTTAGGTAAAGACTACACCAAGCTTTACCAACATATGGAAAAGACCAGCACTGAGTTAATCCCCAACTTACCAGAACAGGATAATCCATTTGTAAAAACGGCTGCGGCACACTCAGATAAGTCATCAGAGAAAGCAGACAGCAAAGTATCAACTATTGATGAACAACCAAAAGATTACGCAAATGGCGCAACCGGTTTGTTCAGCGATGAGAAGAAAGAGGTCATTGAAGCACCAGAGGTTGTAACAGCGAAAGCTTCTTAAACAACTAAATTCAATGAACTTTACAAAGGTTTTTGAGTCATAACCTTCACTTGGGTCGTATAACACTTGGCAATAGTCCAACTTTATGTGTGTTACAAGGCCTTAACTAACGAGGAGTTTATGATGAAAAAACCTTTGCTTGCTTTATCGGTACTGACTTTAAGCTTAAGTTCCATCATCACACCGATTCAGGCAACTGCGGCACTACCATTAAGTGTCGACAACCAACAACTACCTAGCCTTGCACCGATGCTTGAAAAAGTTACCCCTGCGGTAGTCAGCATTGCTGTTGAAGGTAAACAAGTCCAACGTCAACGCATTCCAGAACAATTCCAATTCTTCTTTGGCCCAGAGCAAGCACAAGAGCGCCCATTCCGAGGTCTAGGCTCTGGTGTAATCATCGATGCCAAGAAAGGACATATCGTTACCAACTATCACGTTATCAATAACGCTGACGAAATCCGCGTAAAACTGCACGATGGACGTGAATACGATGCCGAGCTGATTGGCGGTGATGAAATGTCTGATATCGCCCTACTCAAACTCGAAAAAGCCAAAGACCTGACTGAGATTCGCTTCGCCGACTCCGACAAGCTTCGCGTTGGTGACTTCAGTGTTGCTATCGGTAACCCATTTGGCTTAGGTCAGACGGTGACATCCGGTATCGTCTCAGCGCTAGGTCGAAGTGGCCTCAACCTCGAAAATTTTGAGAACTTCATCCAAACCGATGCGGCTATCAACAGCGGTAACTCAGGCGGTGCACTGGTTAACCTTAACGGTGAGTTGATCGGTATTAACACCGCGATTCTTGGCCCGAACGGTGGCAACGTAGGTATCGGCTTTGCGATCCCATCTAATATGATGCGTAACCTAACCGACCAAATCCTAGAGTTTGGTGAGGTGAAGCGTGGCATGCTTGGTGTTCAAGGTGGCGAAATCACTTCAGAATTAGCTGAAGCACTGGGTTACGAGTCAAGTAAAGGTGCATTTGTGAGCCAAGTGGTTCCAGACAGCGCTGCAGATAAAGCTGGCTTACAAGCAGGCGATATCATTGTGGCCATCAATGGCAAGCGCATTGATACCTTTAGTGAACTAAGAGCCAAAGTCGCGACTCTTGGCGCAGGTAAAGAGATAGAACTTGGTGTCGTTCGTGACGGTAAAAATAAAACCTTCGACGTGACGCTAGGTGAATCAACCAACAGCAAAACTCAAGCAGAAAAATTGCATGAAGGCTTAGCTGGTGCAGAGCTTACCAATACCAATGACAGTGACCCAGTGAAAGGCGTTAAGGTTTCAAGTGTAGCCAAAGGCTCACCAGCTGAGGCATACCAACTTCAGCCAGACGACATCATTATTGGTGTGAACCGTCAAACGGTGAAGAACCTAGCGCAGTTCAGATCAATTGTTGAGAAGAACCCTGGTGTATTGGCACTCAATATCCAGCGTGGTCCAAGAACCATTTACCTAGTGATTCGCTAACAATTAGTCACCATTATTGAGGGCAGGTTGAACAAGTTCGTATAGAACTTAATCAGCCTGCCCTTTTATTTAGATGAATCAAAATGCTATGCTTCACAAGTAACTCAAACTGGTCACCCATGTGTGGAGGCTCAATACCTTACCTGTCGAAGAGGGAAACATGCTGTCCTTTCTATTTCGTTCTATTTCCCTTGGATTAGTATCAGCACTGATTATTCTTGTGGCTTTCCCACAGCTAAGACCTAACTTCGTCTCTGAAGCGGCAAGTAAGCAGGTAAGCAACATCGGCTCACTGCAACTTTCATTCAATGATGCAGTTCGACGCGCAGCGCCTGCGGTCGTCAATATCTATAGCCGAAAATACGATGAATCCGATCGTAATAAACTGCTCACTCAGGGTTTAGGCTCTGGCGTTATTGTCAGTGAAAAAGGTTACATCATTACCAACTACCACGTGGTTGCTCAAGCAGACCAAGTCGTCGTTGCCCTGCAAGATGGTCGCGCTGCTGCCGCACAGTTAGTCGGTTCGGACAAACGAACAGATATCGCGATACTACAAGTCAGTGGTGACAACCTTCCTGTGATTCCTTTGAATCCAAATTACGAGGCTAATGTCGGTGATATCGTACTCGCGATTGGTAACCCATATAACCTAGGCCAGACGACTACGTTTGGCATTATCTCCGCGACTGGCCGCTCGTCGATCAGTGCCGACCGCCATCAAGCCTTCATCCAAACCGATGCTGCAATCAATGAGGGTAACTCGGGTGGTGCGCTCGTCAACTCACAAGGTGAACTGGTCGGTATCAACACAGCCTCTTTCCAACAAGCGACAGACATGGAAACCTATGGCATCTCATTTGCTATCCCTTATGGATTGGCGAACAAGATCATGCAGAAGATCATCGCCGATGGCCGTGTGATCCGTGGCTATATCGGTATCGATGGACAAGACATCAACTCAGTTACTTCTCGTTTACTGGGCAATAAAAATATTGGTGGAATTGTGGTGCTAGGTATCGATCCTGCGGGTCCTGCCGCTGATGCTGGATTCGAGGCTCAAGACATTATCATCAGTATCGATAACACCAAGATCAATGGACGCCAAAGTGTTATGGATATCGTTACCGACCTAAGACCTGGCACAGTGGTCGATGTGGGCATACTTCGTCAGGGTGAAAGCAAAACCCTCAAGGTGACGATTGCGGAAGACAAGCGCTAGTTAAATTAAGCGAATCTACGACTAACACTCCGTAGATTGCGAACTACAAAAAACCCAGCTCAAAGCTGGGTTTTTTCTTATCTATAAAGCTGTTGATCAAAAGCTGCGATTACTCGTCACTCTCAATATCGATACGAGTAACACGCTGTAGTCCTCTTGGCAGTAATCCACCACGACGACCACGCTCACCGCGGAAATTATCCAGATCAGCCGGCTTCAAGCCAAGCTTACGCTTACCTGCATACAGTGTCAGTGTTGTCCCTTGAGGAATTGCCATTAGGTGTGAGACAAACTCTTCACGCTCTTTGGCCTTCGCTGATGGGATATTGATGATCTTGTTACCCTTACCTTTGCTCAATTGAGGCAGATCTTTAATTGGGAACAACAACATACGACCTTGGTTAGTAATCGCCAGGATCTCGTTGGTCTCTAGATCTTCAATCGGACTTGGTAGCATCACTTCAGACGCTTGAGGCAAGTTCACCAGAGCCTTACCGCTCTTGTTCTTTGACAACAGGTCACTGCCTTTACATACGAAACCGTAACCTGCATCTGAACCCACCAGCCATAGCTGATCGTCTTCACCCATCACAACTTGTCGGATCGAGCTGCCAGCATTGATATTCAAGCGGCCAGTAATCGGCTCACCTTGGCTACGCGCCGAAGGTAGAGAGTGCGACTCAAGTGAGTAGCTGCGGCCATCACTGCCGAGGAATACTGCTTGTTGGTTACTTTTACCACGCGCACTCGCAAGGTATTTGTCACCCGACTTGTAGTTCAAGCCTTCTGGATCCACTTCATGCCCTTTCGCATGACGAATCCAACCTTTCTCAGAAAGCACGACTGTGATTGGTTCACTTGGGACAAGGTCGCGCTCTGTCAGAGCTTTCGCTTCTGCACGCTCAACCAGTGGAGAACGACGGTCATCACCGTACTTATCTGCGTCCGCTTGAATCTCTTTCTTAATCAGAGTGTTCAGGCGACGTTCAGAGCCTAGTAGCTTCTCTAGCTTTTCACGCTCTTTCTCTAGCTCATCTTGCTCGCCACGGATCTTCATCTCTTCCAGCTTAGCAAGATGGCGAAGTTTGGTATCTAGGATTGCGTCTGCTTGAATCTCTGTGATACCAAAGCGATCCATAAGCACGGCTTTAGGATCGTCTTCAGTTCGGATGATCTCAATCACTTCATCAAGGTTGAGATAGGCAACCAAAAGACCTTCTAAGATGTGTAAGCGCGCTAGCACTTTATCAAGACGGTGCTGTAAACGACGACGTACTGTTGTACGACGGAACTCGATCCACTCTTTAAGGATCTGAACTAGACCTTTAACTTGAGGGCGGTTGTCTAGACCAATCATGTTCAAGTTAACGCGGAAGTTCTTCTCAAGATCCGTTGAAGCAAATAGGTGGCTCATCAGTTGATCGCAGTCGATACGGTTCGAACGAGGCACCACAACGATACGTGTTGGGTTCTCGTGATCCGATTCGTCACGCAGGTCGTCTACCATTGGTAGTTTCTTAGCACGCATCTGGTTAGCGATTTGCTCTAGAAGCTTAGCGCCCGATACTTGGTGAGGCAGAGCCGTGATAACAATATCAGAGCCCTCTTTGTGCCAAACCGCACGCATCTTGATGCTGCCACGCCCCGTTTTGTAGATCTTCTCGATATCTGATTTCGGAGAAATAATCTCAGCTTCGGTTGGATAATCAGGGCCTTTCACATGCTCCATCACTTCCGACAGTTCCGCTTTCGGGCTATCGATCAGTTTGATGGTCGCATCGGCGATCTCACGCACGTTATGTGGCGGGATATCTGTTGCCATACCTACCGCGATACCAGTGATACCGTTAAGCAGAATATGAGGCAGGCGCGCTGGCAGCATTTGCGGCTCTTTCATCGTGCCGTCAAAGTTTGGTTGCCACTCAACTGTGCCTTGGCCTAATTCGCCGAGCAAAACCTCAGCAAACTTAGACAGTTTCGCTTCGGTATAACGCATCGCAGCGAATGATTTCGGATCATCCGGAGCACCCCAGTTACCTTGGCCATCTACCAATGGGTAGCGGTAAGAGAACGGTTGTGCCATCAATACCATGGCTTCGTAACACGCCGAGTCACCGTGTGGATGGTACTTACCCAGTACATCACCAACGGTACGTGCCGACTTCTTGTATTTTGAAGCTGCTGACAAGCCAAGCTCAGACATCGCGTAGATAATACGACGCTGTACTGGTTTGAGGCCGTCACCAATGTAAGGCAATGCACGATCCATGATCACGTACATTGAGTAATTTAAATAGGCATCTTCGGTGAACTTGCGCATTGGCAATTGTTCAACGCCATCAAAAGTAATTTCGTTAGACATTCATTATACCTCGGCCAAATCACCGTTGTTTTGTAGCCATGAACGGCGATCATCAGCACGCTTCTTACCTAGCAGCATGTCCATCATTTCGTTGGTCGCTTCACTGTCATCAATCGTTAGCTGAACCAGACGACGAGTATTTGGATCCATGGTGGTTTCGCGTAGCTGAAGTGGGTTCATCTCACCCAGACCTTTGAATCGTTGTACGTTGATCTTGGCTTTCTTCTTCGATAAGCGCTCTAGCACACCATCTTTCTCATCGTCATCAAGGGCATAGAACACTTCTTTGCCACAGTCGATACGATACAGAGGCGGCATAGCCACATAGATATGACCCGCTTCAACCAAAGAGCGGAAGTGACGAGTAAACAGAGCACACAGCAGCGTCGCAATGTGTAGACCATCCGAGTCCGCATCGGCAAGGATACAGATCTTACCGTAACGTAGGCCAGATAGGTCATCGTTGTCTGGGTCGATACCCAAAGCCACTGAGATATCGTGTACTTCTTGAGATGCGAGAACTTGGTCAGCCGATACTTCCCATGTGTTAAGAATCTTGCCACGCAGTGGCATCACAGCTTGGAACTCACGGTCACGCGCTTGTTTTGCTGAACCACCCGCCGAGTCCCCTTCCACGAAGAAGATTTCTGTGCGGTTTAAGTCTTGAACTGAACAATCTGTCAATTTACCTGGTAATGCAGGGCCTGATGCCACCTTCTTACGTACTACCTTCTTGCTGGCACGCATACGACGGTGCGCATTGGCAATACAGGTTTCGGCTAGTTGCTCAGCCAGTTGCGGTTTTTCATTAAGCCACAAGCTGAATGCATCTTTTACAACGCCAGATACGAACGCAGCGGTTTGACGAGAAGAAAGACGCTCTTTCGTTTGACCTGCAAACTGAGGATCCTGCATCTTCACCGATAACACGTATGAACAACGATCGAAGATGTCATCACCCGTTAGCTTAACGCCACGCGGCAACAGGTTACGGAATTCACAGAACTCACGCATTGCATCCAATAGACCTTGGCGTAGACCGTTCACGTGAGTACCACCTTGTTTGGTTGGTACTAGGTTCACGTAACTCTCAGTGATCATCTCACCGCCTTCTGGCTGCCAGATCACCGCCCAGTTTGCCATTTCAGTTTCTGCTGTGAACTCACCGATGTACGGCTCTTCAGGTAGTAAGGTGTAACCCTTCACGCCCTCTGCAAGGTAGTCTTTTAGACCATCTTCGTAGAACCATTTATGTTCTTCGTTGTTCACCTTATCGCTAAAGGTGATCTCTAGGCCTGGACAAAGAACAGCTTTCGCGCGCAGGTTGTTCACCAAGCGCAGCACTGAGAATTTAGAGCTATCGAAGTACTTCGCATCCGGCCAGAAATGTACTGATGTACCGCTGTTACGCAGGCCACATGAGCCAGTAACAGTTAGGTCGGTGACAGCAACGCCGTTTTCAAATGCAATTTCATGGACTTGACCATCACGACGGACAGTAACTTCAACGCGCTTCGAGAGTGCGTTCACCACGGAAATACCTACACCGTGTAGGCCGCCTGAGAACTTATAGTTATTGTTTGAGAACTTACCACCTGAGTGGAGCTTAGTTAAAATCAGCTCAACACCTGAGATGCCTTTCTCTGGGTGAATATCGACAGGCATACCACGACCATCATCCACCACTTCTAAAGACTGGTCAGCATGCAAGACCACTTTGATCTTCTTCGCGTGGCCAGCCAATGCTTCATCTACAGAGTTATCGATAACTTCTTGGGCTAAGTGGTTTGGCCTTTCAGTCTCGGTATACATCCCCGGACGGTGTCGAACCGGGTCGAGACCTTCAAGAACCTCGAGGTCTTTTGCATTATATTGTTCAGTCATAATACGGAGTTTACTCAAAAAATTTACGTCTGTTCGCTGGGCTCTAATTCGATATAACCGTGTTAGTTGCCGTGAACCCTCACAGCAGAGCGAACGAGCGAAAGTATTGGGGAATATAGTCTGGAAGCAGGGGTTTGATGTCAAGCACGTTCAAAAACTATGACACCAAACTATGATATTTCACCACTGACAGATGAAATAACAGGCAAAAAAGATAAGATGTTGCGGCTGAAGTTAAACCTTATAAGGCTAGAAATTCAATTATCTTTTGAGGGTAACGTTCAAAATCGACAAAGCTGTGGTCGCCGCCCTCTTCTACAGTCTGCTTCGCTCCCTGAAACTTAGCCACCGCTTGGCGGTAATCTAAAACTTCATCTTCTGTTTGCTGCAATAACCAAAAATCACTTGGCTCGGAAATAGAGACCACATCGAGCTGCTTAAGCTCATCAATGTGTTTTTCTTCTAAAACATAATGTTCATTGGTGTATGGGTTAACCTGTTCACCGAGGTAATCGGTCAACAACTCATAAGGTTTCACTGCTGGATTAACCACAGCCGCTTTAAACCCGTAATGCGCATTCAGCCACGTCGACAAATAACCACCTAACGAACTGCCCACCAGCGCAATTTGGTACTGCTCTTTGTGCTCTTCGACAACGCTCTTAAGGTGCGCAGCTGCCAGAGCTGGAAAGCTAGGCAGTTGTGGCGTCACCACTTTGATATCAGGACGATGCTCAGCACAGTACTCAGCCATGACATTGGCTTTGTGCGAACGCGATGAACTATTAAAACCGTGGATATAGAGCAGCATTGAAGGCTTAGTTTGTGGTGTAGCAGCTGACATTAGTAACCCTCAGCATTGAAGTCAGGGGCAAATGCACCGCGCTCAAGTCGACGTACTTCTGTCGCAATCTCGCCATTCGATTTCAATTCAAGCTCTCGCCAGCCCGGGCTGAGCGTATCAAGCGCAAAGTCGTCTGAATTTGGCTTGAACTGAACACAGGTCGATGGCGTTGCCATGACCTGTACACCTAGATGCTCACGATTCATGTCTTGATGCACGTGGCCACATAAAACACCACGAACATTACTGTGTTGTGATACGACATCCCAGAACTGATCTGCATCCTTTAAACTGTGTTGATCAAGCCAAGCACTACCAACCAGTAGTGGGTGGTGATGCAACAAAACTAACGTGTGCTTTTGCGGATATTCCGCTAATTTCTGTTCTAATAGATCGAGCTGTTGATCGCTTAAGCGACCATGTGGGACACCGACGACTTGTGAGTCGAGCAGAATCATCTGCCAATGTTCTCCCAACAGCACGTGTTCAACACACTGTATTTGAGCTGATGGGATAACGCTGCCCATATTAGGTTTGTAGTCGTGGTTACCTGGCAACCAGTAACAAGGCTTCTCTAAAGGCTGAATGCCAGCCTCAAATTTTTGGTAAGACTCTGCGCTGTGATCTTGAGAGATATCACCAGTCGCCAGAACCGCTTCATATTCATAACCTTGGTTCACAATGCCATCGACAACAGCACGAAAGCTATCTTCTGTGTTGATGCTCAGCAGGCTACCATTACTTGGCGCAAAGAGGTGCGTGTCGGTCAGTTGCACTAACTTAATGCTGCTCTCATCTAATTTTGAAGTGTGTGATAATTCCAAAATAACAAATCCAGATACGTTACTGTTAGATCTTCAAAGTATTCAAACGTACGCTAACTCAGCGTAATAGGTGTGCGACTGATTCCATTTTTTAAACAAAACGTTAACCATTCGCCAAGAAACTTATTGAGTTGAAATTTCTCGTCTTTTTGCAAAAGTTTAGTGTTTGGGTAGTCGTATTTCGCTTTGACTCTTGAGAAGTCCCCACTGGCACACACTTCTGCAACGCGAGCGTCGTGATATAGCCTGACAGACATTTTTGGCAAAGGGAATACTGGCATCGCATCACTCTGACATATATCTATTAATGTGGTGTATTTTGTGACCTCATTCACTGTCAATTGATACACCATATTAACCGCTTGATAACAACGCACGTCGCCGACCTGATGTCCCACAGGCAGCAGCGCGTTCAATTTCGCGTAATTTGTCTCATAGACTCGCATCAATTCAGCAAGATCAACATGATACGGCTTTTTCACCGCTATATTCGGCATAGCGTTACTCTTTCCACTTTGACTGTAAATCCAGGTAGTTCAGTTGCAACCATTGCAAAGCAATAATAGTAGCACCATTTTCGAACACACCTTGCTGTACCAGTTGATAAGCTTGTTCACGACTCATCACTTGAACACGAATATCTTCACCTTCGTAGTCAAGCCCATGGACACCTTTCGCCGTGGTTGCATCAACGCAGCCAACCATTACATCCAACTTCTCAGAGCAACCACCCGATGATGGGTAATATGAAGTGATCGGCAAGACATGAGTCACTTCAACACCAGCCTCTTCGACCGCTTCTCGACGAGCGACTTGTTCCGGTGATTCATCGGTATCGATGATTCCCGCGACAATTTCATATTGCCAAGGGTTCTCGTGCTCAAGGGCACCAACTCGGATCTGCTCGACGATCACTACTTCATCTCGAATAGGATCGTAAGGTAGCAGTGCAGCAGCATGTCCACGCTCAAACATTTCGCGTTCTATTGGCTTACTCCACCCGCCTTCAAACAACTTATGTCGAAAGGTGTACTTAACCATTTTGAAAAAACCACGAAAGAGCGTTTCTTTTGAGACAATTTCCACATCTTGTGGAGTAAACTCATGTTGTTGATTGTCATACTGTTGCATTTAGCACCTCACTAAGTGATCTTTATAGTTTACTCATTGTACGAGTTAACTACCAAGGTCTAGGTTCAACTTTTTATACAAAATTTATAATTAAATTTAAGTATCCGAAAATAAATATTGCACAAGTGGACAGTTAAATGTAAAAAAGTGCAAAGTTTCGAGTAAATTACCACCAAACTGAGTTAAACTCTGTAAAGAAAAATTCTATTAAGGCAGGAATAGGAAAATGAGAAAACTGCTTCCACTATTTATCAGTGCAGCAATTGGCAGCCTGAGTTCATCAGCTTTCGCTGATACGCTAGCCGAAGTATATGACCAAGCAAAACAAAACGATCCAACACTTCTTCGTTCAGCTGCGCAGCGTGATGCCGCTTTTGAAGCAGTCACTTCTAGCCGTAGTACTTTACTACCGCAAATCAACCTAACTGCGAACTACGACATCAACCGTGGTGACCGTAACAGCGCAAACAATGACAGCAATGTTTGGGGTGCAGGCATTGGCTTCACGCAAGAGCTTTACCAACGCTCTTCTTGGATCACACTAGACACTGCTGAGAAAACAGCACGTCAAGCTGATTCATCATACGCGGCGGAGCAACAAGGTCTGATCCTTCGTGTTGCGACGGCTTACTTCGAAGTACTGCGTGCACAAGACAACCTTGAGTTCGTTCGTGCAGAGAAAGCTGCTGTTGCTCGTCAACTAGAGCAAACTAAGCAGCGCTTTGAGGTTGGTCTATCGGCAATTACTGACGTACACGATGCACAAGCACAATACGATGCAGTGCTAGCTGACGAAGTTCTAGCTGAAAACACACTGACTAACAACTACGAAGGGCTTCGTGAAATCACAGGTCAAGAGCACTCTAACCTAAGCATTCTTGATACTGACCGCTTCTCAGCAAGCAAGTCTTCTGAGTCAGCAGTCGCGCTAGTTGAACAAGCTCAAGAGAAAAACCTAAGCCTACTGGCTGCACGTATCTCTCAAGACATCGCGAAAGATAACATCTCGCTAGCAAGCTCTGGTCACCTTCCAAGCCTAACGCTTGATGGTAGCTACTCTCTAGCTGATCAATCGAACAGTTCAAGTGACTATGACCAAGACAACCTAAACCTTGGCCTAAACCTAGTTGTGCCACTATACACAGGTGGTAATACGACCTCACTAACTAAGCAGGCTGAATACAACTACGTAGCAGCAAGTGAAGATCTTGAAGCGACTTACCGTAGTGTTGTTAAAGACGTTCGCGCGTTCAACAACAACATCAGCGCATCGATCGGTGCACTACGTGCTTACGAGCAATCGGTAGTTTCAGCTCAATCTGCACTTGAAGCGACAGAGGCAGGTTTCGATGTAGGTACTCGTACTATCGTTGACGTACTTGATTCAACTCGTCGTCTATACGATGCGAACAAGAACCTCTCTGACGCTCGTTACAACTACATCCTAAGCGTACTGCAACTGCGTCAAGCGGTAGGAACACTTAGCGAGCAAGACATTGTTGACGTAAACGCAGGCCTAAAACCAGCAAGCTAATCACTCAACACACCGTCTGATAGAGAGCGAGCTTATCGTTCTCTACATAGCAAATACAAAAATGCCGCTCATAGAGCGGCATTTTTATTTATCAGCTATCAACCTAAGTGAAGCGCTTAGCCACGACCACCTTTGATCGCTTCAATGATCTCTGTAGTTGAACAACCATCTTCAAAGTTAAGCACTTTCACTTCACCACCAGCTGCAATCACTTCTGCACCACCCGCGATCTCTTCTGGCTTGTAATCACCGCCCTTAACTAAGATGCTCGGCAGCACCTCGGAGATTAGGCGCTGTGGGGTATCTTCAGAGAAAGGAACAACCCAGTCTACCGCACCTAGACCAGCAAGAACCGCCATACGACGATCAGTTGGGTTTACAGGACGACCAGGACCTTTCAAGCGCTTAACCGACTCATCAGTATTCACAGCCACAATCAGGCGATCACCCAGCTCAGCAGCGTGATTCATGTAAGAAACATGGCCCGCATGAAGAATATCGAAGCAGCCGTTAGTCATAACCACTTTCTCGCCTTTAGCGCGAGCTCGTTTCACCGCTTCAATCAGAGCAGCCTCTGAAATCACGCCGTAATCTGTATCTTGGCTACCATGTACTGCTTCTGCTAGCTCAATCATAGAAAGAGTCGAAGTACCCAGCTTACCAACTACAACACCTGCCGCTGCGTTTGCCAGTGCACACGCCTCATCAAGTGGCTTGCCTGCAGCAACAGAAGCCGCAAGTACCGAAATAACGGTATCGCCCGCACCAGTCACGTCATACACTTCTTTCGCTTGTGTCGGCAGGTGGAACGGTTCTTGGCCTTTACGCAGTAGCGTCATACCGTGTTCACTGCGAGTAACAAGTAACGCTTCAAAATCAAATTCTTCAATCAGAGCTAAACCTTTCGCCACTAGCTCCTCTTCAGATTTCACTTTACCCGCAACTAGCTCAAATTCCGCCATGTTCGGCGTCAGTAGTGTTGCACCACGGTAGCGTTCAAAGTCCGCGCCTTTCGGGTCAATAAACACCGGAACATTTGCTGCACGCGCTTTCTGAATAAAGCTCTGTACATGCTCAAGCGCGCCTTTTGCGTAATCAGACAGGATCACAGAGCGCACGTTCGGTAGCGCTTGTTCCATACGAGATAGAACCAACTCAGGGTCAGTGTTCTCAAATTTGTCTTCAAAATCTAGACGAATCAGCTGTTGACCACGACTCATCACACGTAGCTTAGTGATGGTTGGGTAATCTTCTAGCTCAACAAAATCACAATTAACTTTAAGTGCACTCAGTGTGTTCTTAAGTACTTGTGCAGGCTCATCTTTACCCGTTAAACCAACGATATGCGCATGGCCACCTAATGATGCAATATTCATTGCCACGTTAGCTGCACCACCAGGACGCTCCTCGTTATTCTCTACTTTTACTACGGGTACTGGCGCTTCTGGTGAAATACGACCGGTAGGGCCATACCAGTAACGGTCTAGCATCACATCACCGACAATCAACACGCCCGATTGGCTGTAGTCAGGTAGAATAGGTTTCATTAGGGATCTCCAAAAATCGAATCTGGATAGAGTCTAGCACACTGATAGTAGTGGCTAAACCATAGAAAAAGACAATGAAGCGGTTTGAGTCACCGCTTCACATTCTAGACAGTTACGCTGATACAAGGTTCCCGCTATTCAGCGAGCATCCACTGCTGCCAAGCCTGAGTGACGAGAGCTCTCTCTTGCTCAAACTTATCCATTGCCACATCAGCATCGAGATTAAGTAGGTTACGGTGATGAATTTCATCGCGCAGTGTGGTGTAGGCGTGAGTGAGTGCCATCGCTTGTGGTTCTTCCATAATACCCTGTGACATCAAGCTCTCGAAGATGCGCACATTATCACACCAACGTGTCAGCTTTGGTTTCTCATGGCTGTATCTCAGTACCAGATATTGAGCAAGAAACTCAACATCTGTTATGCCACCATTGTCTTGTTTAAGCATAAAGCGATCGCTTTTCTTACCGCCGAGGTGGTCACGCATTTTTTCGCGCATCTTAACTACCTCTTGCTTGAGGCTTTCACCATCACGCTCAAGACACAGCACATCATGACGCGTCTTGTTAAATGCCAATGCCAAAGGCTCATCACCATAGATCATACGTGCGCGAGTCAATGCCTGATGCTCCCACGTCCATGCTTCACTGTGCTGGTACTCGTCAAAAGCATCGGTTGGACTTACTAATAAGCCTGATGCACCAGAAGGTCTCAGGCGCGTATCAACCTCATAAAGAATGCCTGAGGCAGTGCGAGTCGAGAAGATATGAATAATGCGCTGAGCCAATCGCAGATAGAATTGACGACCATCGATCTCTTTTTTACCGTCGGTATAAACATGCACTGGGCAGTCATGCATGAAGACAATATCTAGATCCGAGTTATAACCTAGCTCCCAACCACCGACTTTGCCGTAACCAACGACCGCAAAGCCGCGTCCATCACGATCTTTGATGTGTGTTGGCTCGCCATATTTAGCGGCCACCTGCAGCCAAGCTTGATTCACACCCGCTTCCACAATCGCCTCTGCTAGATAGGTTAAGTGATCGCTCACCTTCATTACAGGCAACACACCTGCAATATCCGCCGCTGCAATTCTCAAGATACAGGTCTGCTTAAACTGACGCAGCCCCTCCATCTGCTGCTCCATATCATCCTCAGGAATGCGCGCCAGATAATCACGCAGCTCAGTTTTGTAGGACTCAAGTGGTACAGGGTTATACAACTGCTGAGGATCAATCAGTTCATCAAGCAGGATTGGGTAACGCCCTAACTGTTCTGAGATCATTGGACTCGCGGTACACAGGCGTACCAACTGAGTCAGAGCCGCTGGGTGCTCATCGAGCAGTTCAAGGTACGTTGTTCGCGTGACGATTTTATGCAGCAGGTGCAGCACACGCGACAAGCCAAACTCTGCATCTTTATTGGTATATAAAGCTTGGAACACTTTCGGCATCAAACGGTTAAGAACTTCACGTCCTCTTGGGCCTAACGTTTTCTTCGCGATGTCAACCTTAAACTGAATAATGGTATTAGCGGCTTTCTGTGGGTCGACGGCATCAATGTCTGTCTCCAAGACATGCTCAATCACATCTGGCTTATGTGCCATATCCCACAACTCGCTAAAGTGGCTCGCGATTGGATTCGCTTCCTCCTCTTCCACACCGATAAGCTCTTCAAACACCACATGAACGTTAGCCATGTGCTGACGGGTCTCATCAATCAGTGCCTGCCAGCTTTCAAACTGCATAGCTACCGCCAGTTGGAGCTGCTCTTGCTCATTATCAGGCAGGGTTTGAGTCTGCTTGTCGGCCATCGCTTGCAGTAGGTTCTCTAAACGGCGAAGGAATAGGTAAGCGTCTCTGAGGTGTGCAACTTCACCTGACTCTAAAAGCTTCAAGCTGTCGATCGCTTCAAGGGTGTTCAATAGACCACGGTCTCGCAGGCTTGGTTCACGCCCACCGCGAATCAACTGGAAGACCTGCGCAATAAATTCCACTTCACGAATTCCGCCAGGGCCAAGCTTAATATTGTTAGATAAGCCACGACGACGAACCTCGCTACTGATCATCGATTTCATTCGACGCAAAGATTGAATAGCACTGAAATCAATATAACGACGGAACACAAACGGACGCAGCATTTGGCGCAGCTCTTGATACTCAGGGTACATCTCACTCCCCATCACCCGAGCTTTCACCATGGCATAGCGCTCCCAATCGCGCCCTTGCTCTTGATAGTAATCTTCTAGCGCTGCATAACTCATGACCAATGGACCGCTTTCACCAAACGGACGCAATCGCATGTCAACGCGATAGCAAAAGCCATCAAAGGTCTGTTGGTCGAGTGCCTTGATGATGCGCTGCCCGAGACGAGTGAAAAACTGCGCATTAGCGATACTTCTGCGTGCACCTTGTGTCTCGCCATTCTCTGGATAGGTAAAAATAAGGTCGATATCTGAAGAGAAGTTCAATTCTCCTCCGCCTAACTTACCCATGCCGATGATCAGCATAGGTTGAGCTTCTCCCTGCGCATTACAAGGCGTGCCCCACTCTTTGCAACAGATGTTGTATTGCCACTGATAGGTTTCAAAGATCATGGCTTCAGCGAGCATTGAAAGGTGGCTGAGGCTCTGCTCTAGAGGCCAAGACGCGGTAAAATCACGCCACGCGATATAAGACATTTCGCGATTACGAAACTGACGCAACACTCGCTGACCGCTCATCTCATCTTGGCATTCAACCAGCAGGGCTGCCAACCTCTCTCGATAGCCTTCGGCACGCTCTTCACACTCAAGCATTGAAGGCAGCACTTTTGCTAACTCACTATCACGTTGCAAGCAATCGCCGACAAAACTGCTCAGCCCTAAAATGTAGTTAAGTTGCTCTTGATATTGAGGAGACCAAGTCGAAATCGCTTCGCCTTGATGTTCAAGCAGGTTTTCTAAAGCCGATTGAGAGTGCTGAGTAAGTGAAGCTGGCAATTGCATTTTTCTTCCTTGTTTGGCTAAGCGCATACTGTCTCTATTTATATCAAACTTATGCCAATAAAAAACGCCCACATCAGGAATGTGGGCGTTTTATCGGATTAGAAACAAAACCTAAGCTTATAAAGCCTACTTAGACCTTGAATTGCTTGATCTTACCATCCAGCTCTTCAGCATTGGTTTGCATGATTTGTGAGGTCTCAAGAAGCTCACCAACCACGGTGACCGAGGCTTCCACCAGCTCACGAACATTGGTTAGATTGACACTCATCTCTTCCGCGACGCTACTTTGTTGACCAGCTGCTGTCGCGATTTGGAAGTTCATATCATTGATTTGGTTTACTTGATTCACGATGCCATCGAGCTCTGAGCCCGCGTTGGTGACCAAATCAACGCCTTCAGCTGCTTCGACAACACTCTTCTCCATCAACTCAACCGCTGAGTTTGCACTGGTTTGCAGATGAGTGATCATATCTTGAATTTCGACCGTGGCTTGTTGAGTGCGTTGCGCTAGGTTACGCACTTCATCAGCAACAACCGCAAAGCCACGACCTGCCTCACCAGCACGTGCAGCTTCGATTGCCGCGTTCAATGCCAAAAGGTTAGTCTGCTCAGAAATACCTTGGATAGTACCCACTACGCTTCCAATTGAATCCACACGCTCTTCTACTTGGTTTACCGCCGCCGCTGATGCTGCGATATCAGTCGAGAGCTCACTCATCTTAGACACAGAGCCTTGCACAAATTTTTGACCAGTCAGAGCTTGGCCTGATGCTTGTTCCGTGAGAGAAGAGGCATTCTGTGCGTGCTCAGCCACCGTTTGAACCGTTGATGTCATCTCACTCATTGCAGTCGCTAGCTGATCAATCTCGTTGAACTCTTCCTGCGCTGACTCTTTGGTTTCTGACATACTGATTGTCATCACCTCGGTCAGTGCAAACAATTCATCAGATGAAGCCACTTGCGTTTTAATCATGTCATTCAGTTGAACGCGAGTTTTCTCAAGCTCACGAGCAACATCACCGTACTCATCTTTACAGTCCATATGGATTGGCACTGACAGATTTTTATCCGCCATCGTTTTAATGGCTTCACTCAGATACTGAGTCTGGCGCAGCATTACACGTGCCGCTGCCATCAGAAGAACCACAAACACCACAATCATCAAGCCAGTTTGCCAAGCCACTTGTACTAGGTACGTTTCGTAGTGCTCTTGTGCTACTTGTGCGTTGTTCGTTGCTGCAAGCAGTGAATCATGGAATGTGCTTGCATCCCACAGCTGCTTGGCAATGATCAAAATGGTACTGAATACCATCAGCATGATCATTTTTGGAACGAGACGAACGTCAGAGATTACCCTTTCCCACGGCTTGAATGACAGTTTGGTCATTGTCAGTTCTCCATTAAGTCTTATATATTGGACGCTTCCATATCCGCGCAATAGCAACGATTTGCTAAAGATTGCGATTTATTTCGAGCTTCGTATGAATGTTAGATAGTACCAAAGACACACCCAAGCCAATGAGCTTATTATCACTGATTCTCTCTTTCTTAGCGTTATTTGTGATCTCTGGCTTATTGTTCGCGCCTATCGATAACGAATCTAAACAAGTTCTTATCGGCCTCGATTTTATAATCTGTAGTGTTTTTCTTCTGCAGCTCACTATTGATCTATTTCGAGCGGAAAGTAAAACATCATATTTAAAGATCCACTGGATAGATTTCCTTGCCAGTATCCCGATGATAGAACCTCTACGCTTCGCACGTATCTTTCAGATATTACGGATTATTTTGGTTTTACGCTCAAGCAAACGTATTTTTAGAGAGCTGTTTCGCAATCGCAAAGAAACCACACTCGCCTCCATCATTTTATTGCTAGTGCTGTTGCTCACCATTGGTGCCGGTACGATTCTGCTGCTTGAGCATAAACAGCCAGGGGCGAACATTACCACTGGCCACGACGCACTGTGGTGGGCGTTTGTGACGATTAGTACCGTAGGCTATGGCGATCACTACCCAGTGACAAACTCAGGAAAACTGGTCGCCTCTTTGGTGATCATTTGTGGTGTGGGTGTATTCGGTATGATTTCAGGTTTGGTGACGTCCTTAATTACCGAACCAACCGATTTACAGAATCAAAAGCTGGAGAACAAGGACAAAAAACTCGACCTTATTCTGGAACAACAGCAACAGATCCTTGAACGGCTAGATAAGCTAGAACAGCAGATAAAAAAATAGGGCGCAATGCCCTATTTTCATGTTCTATTTGGTTTTTATTAGTCTTGCCAGTATGGCTCAACTTCAACGCTGATCTGACGCGTCTGCTCCATCGCATGCAGGATAGATACCTCTTGGCGAGCCAACCAACGCTCCAGTTGATCCTTCTCATCACCCTCTAACTTGTCAGTTAACGGGGCAAGCGTTCTTAGCATCAACAGGTCATCAATACCCTGGATCATATCTGCCCACGGTAGACGGAAGCTGTTACGTTCATCAGCATCATACAGACTGGCAAACCCAACACCTGAGTATAGGTTGCGCATTAAGCGGTACTGCTGATCGATGTAAGCTTGGCTGGTCATGACACGTTCAGGTGGGAAAGCTTCCATTAGCTCTGCCCAAGTGCGATCTAATTGCTTGACCGAGAACCACTCGATACCACGTGCCATTTGTTCACGCGCTTTCTCATCAAGGAATGGCTGCCAACCGCGCGATAGGATCCAACGGCTCAAATCAAGCAGCAAACCTGTATAACGCGCAGAGCTCAAAAGAGTGAGTAGTTCTTCACGATCTGGAAGCTGCTCTTGCATCTCTTTTAGCTCAGCAACCAAGAACTTGCGAGCATCTAGCTTACGTAAAACGTGGCCTTTATCTTCTAGCAAATCTTCTAGATGGTCGTAGCTCTTAAGCCACTCTAGTTCTTGCTCTAACCATTTCAGTTCTTGGCGAAGGATCGCACTCGCACGACGCGGGACAATGCCACCATAAATAGTAAAGGTTTGACGGATAAAGCTCAGAGAATGGCTGATCTCATGCAGTGCTTCAATTGATTGACGCTCAGTGAAGATCTGCTCATGATAGTGCCAGTGAGATAGAGCGTGTTCTAGTGACTGAATAAAGCAAGATTCAACCGTGTCATTCTTGTCGGTATCGACCAATGCCAGTGGTTTAACTTCATCACCTTGATAACCCTGTGCCAAGCGATAGCCTTTTGCTGCTTTGCTCAGATTACCCAAACGCATCCCGCCCTGTTCACAGAACTGTCGCGACAGTGTGAATAGTGCATCAGCCTGCCCAGATTTAAGCTCTAACTCAACCTCACAGATTGGCTCTTGTTTGTCACCAGACTCAACAAAGCCTTGGTCAAACGCCACCTCAATCTGACTGCCATCAGGCATCCCCACCAGCCATTGTTCGCGAGTGAAGTTAGTCGAAAAAAGAGGAATCAGTTCAGATTGCAGTGTCTCGATATCCTTACCGTCTGGCCAAATATCGCCAGGGTGAAGAGATAGATTCGGTTGATTGCTATCGTGCTCCGCATTGTACTCTGGTCTCTGGTGCAAACCTGCAACCACACGACCCGCTGTTTTTACGGTTTGTACAAATACGTCATCAAAGCGTCGAATGCGCAAGCCAGTATCGTGCTCACGTAGCCAGTTGTCCGGCGTATCAAAGTAGATGTTACCTAGCTCTCGACAACTGTGCTGAAGTACCTTCGTTTCAGCAATTTTATTGCGTAAAGTCTCTGAAAATTCAGGAGAAACAAAAAACTTCAGTTCTATCTCGGTTTCCATAGTTATACCTTTCTGGGAAGATAGGAACAGGATATTGCCAATTTTAGAACTCGGCAAGTCAGAAATATCGCCCATATGATGATCTAAAACAGTTTTAATGAGAGATTGATTAGGTTAACATGCGCGACTTTATAGCCATCGCTTAACATTTCACCACGAACATGGTGTATGTTTTTTTTAAGGTTATTATTTATTAGGTTGGACAACCATGCCAGTAAATACAATTATGGGGTTATTTGCAAAGTCCCCAATTAAACCTTTGCAACGTCACGTTGTGTGTGTGAACGAATGTTGTTCTCACCTAGTTAACTTCTTTGAAGTATCTTCAAAGGGTGACTGGGAAAAGGCAGCTGAAATTCGTGCGCAGATTTCTCATCTTGAAAAAGAAGCAGACGTACTAAAACGTGAAATCCGCCTTAAACTTCCTCGCGGTTTGTTTATGCCGGTTGATCGCACCGATATGTTGGAGCTATTAACTCAGCAAGACAAACTTGCAAACCTAGCGAAAGACATCGCTGGCCGCGTTTACGGTCGTCAGCTTGTCATTCCTGCTCCTCTACAAGAGAATTTCATCGCTTACGTTAAACGTTGCCTAGATGCAGCGAACCAAGCACAAAACGTAATCAATGAACTAGATGAATTACTTGAGACTGGCTTTAAAGGCCGTGAAGTAACACTCGTTGCTGAGATGATTCATCAATTAGATGTAATCGAAGATGATACAGACGCGATGCAGATCGAGCTACGCCAACAACTAATGGCAATTGAAGCGGATCTAAACCCTGTCGACATCATGTTCTTATACAAGATTCTTGAATGGGTCGGTGGTATTGCAGACCAAGCGCAGCGTGTTGGCGCTCGTCTTGAAGTAATGCTTTCTCGATCTTAAATCAAACGTTAACTATATAACGAAGAGCACTTTTTAACCAAAACCACTTATGCGTTGAGTATTTCTCTCGCTGAGCGGTTTTTTGCGTCTAAATTTGCTCCGCTTGTTATCAAACAACTAGGTATTACGATGGATATCCTTGCTAACTACGGCACTGTCCTGATTCTTATTGCAGCAGCTTTCGGTTTCTTGATGGCTATTGGTATTGGTGCGAATGACGTTGCGAACGCAATGGGCACTTCAGTAGGCTCAAAAGCTCTAACCGTTAAACAAGCGATCATTATCGCAATGATCTTTGAATTTGCTGGTGCTTATCTTGCTGGCGGTGAAGTTACCGATACTATCCGTAAAGGTGTTATCGAGACATCTCTATTTGCACACCAACCTGACGTACTTGTATTCGGCATGATGTCAGCACTACTTGCTGCTGGTACATGGCTACTACTTGCTTCTTACATGGGCTGGCCTGTTTCAACAACGCACTCAATCATCGGTGCTATCATCGGTTTCGCTTGTGTGTCTGTTGGTACTGAAGCGGTGGACTGGGGCAGCGTTCAAGGTATCGTAGGTAGCTGGATCATTACGCCTGTTATCTCTGGTTTCTTCGCTTACGTTATCTTCGTAAGTGCTCAGCGCCTGATCTTTGATACTGAGAACCCACTGTTCAACGCTAAGCGTTTTGTTCCTGTGTACATGTTCATCACAACAATGGTGATCGCGCTAGTAACAATCAAGAAAGGTCTAAAGCACGTTGGTCTTCACCTAAGCAACACTGAAGCTTGGGTTTGGGCTGCTAGCGTTTCTGCGATCGTTATGGTTGGTGGCTACCTATACATCCAGAAGAAATTCGCTAACCGCGAAGAAGACCACAGCTTTGCTGGCGTAGAAGGTATCTTCTCTGTTCTTATGGTTATCACAGCGTGTGCGATGGCATTTGCTCACGGTTCAAACGACGTAGCTAACGCGATTGGTCCACTGTCTGCTGTTGTATCAACAGTTGAACACATGGGTGAAATCACAGGTAAGAGCACCATCGCATGGTGGATTCTACCTCTAGGTGGTTTTGGTATCGTTGTTGGTCTTGCAACACTTGGCCATAAAGTAATGGCAACAGTTGGTACTGGTATTACAGAACTAACACCAAGCCGTGGTTTTGCAGCACAACTTGCAACAGCATGTACCGTAGTTCTTGCTTCTGGTACTGGTCTACCAATCTCAACCACACAAACACTTGTTGGTGCGGTATTGGGTGTTGGTTTCGCTCGCGGTATCGCAGCTCTAAACCTTGGCGTAGTACGTAACATCGTTGCTTCTTGGATTGTAACACTGCCAGCAGGTGCACTGCTTGCGGTTGTATTCTTCTACGCAATTCAAGGTATGTTCATCGGCTAACCCTATTTCAGGGGCTGAATGCACGTCAGAAAATTGTGAGTTTCAGTAACGATATGTAAATCTCATGTCATTATTGACTCAAATACACAGAAAGGGAGGCTCAGCCTCCCTTCTTTGTTGCACCCTACCGAGAAACTAAATACTATCTGCTAACTGAGGCTGACTTATTGCCCACCCCAATTGAAATCGTTAAGGGATTTACTGTGAAAAAACTGATTAGCTTCGTTTTGTTCGCAATGCTTGCAGCCCCAGCTGCGTTTGCACAAGACCGTTATATTGCTGATAAACTATTTACTTATATGCACTCTGGCCCAAACAATAGCTACCGTATTATTGGTAGTGTCGATGCCGGTCAAAAAATCACATTCCTACAAGCAAATAAGCAAACTGGTTATACCCAAATTCAAGACAACCGTGGCCGTAAAGGCTGGGTTGAGAGCAAGTTTGTCACTTCTCAAGAGAGCATGGCACTGCGCATGCCTAAGCTAGAAAAAGAACTAGCAGAAGTGAAAGCTAAGCTGGCTAACGCTCGTCAAAGCGCAGATAGCGAAAAAGCGGGCCTAATCAGCTCTCTTGATTCTCGCAACACGCAAATTTCTGAGCTAGAGCAGAACTACAGCGAAATCAGCCAACAGCTGACAAGCGTTCAAACTGAAAACCGCGAACTACGCGCTAAGTTAGACACGCAAAAAGATGACCTACTGCTGAAGTACTTCATGTACGGCGGCGGTGTCGCAGGCCTAGGTCTGTTGTTTGGTCTGATTCTTCCGCACCTAATCCCGCGCAAGAGAAAATCACCAAACGGTTGGGCGTAATCGCAACAAATCAAAAAAGGAGCACTCATGTGCTCCTTTTTGTTTTTCTAATGTTCAATCGCTCCAGCGATTAACCTTGCCACTCATAAAGCGCTGGGATTTCGATAGCCTGCTCTTCAAACTCCACCACAATAGATTGCGGCTTCACTTCTATTAGCTGCACTTCAGGAGTTATCCAATCCCCTTGTGCCACCTCTTTGTCGTTAATTTTAACCCAGCGCCTCTCTGCACTGCTTGAGTACATATGCGTTTGCAGGTTCAGGCTTGGTAAACGACCACTTAAGCTCTGGGTATGCGACTCCAGCTGGACAGTCGGTTGAGGTCGGTATTGGTCAATGTCCACCTCAGACGGTGAATCACTGTTATCAAGAATCGACTCAATCTTGAGGGCTAACTCAGGAGACAGCTCGGTAAGATCCAGTCCTTGTAACAGGTCACCTTCCATCGCTTC
Organism: Vibrio sp. D420a; assembly: GCF_030248625.1. Taxonomy (NCBI): domain Bacteria; kingdom Pseudomonadati; phylum Pseudomonadota; class Gammaproteobacteria; order Vibrionales; family Vibrionaceae; genus Vibrio; species Vibrio sp. D420a. The sequence continues at coordinate 167,979 of NZ_JAHGAN010000029.1, forward strand.
ATTACCTGCACTACTAGTGTTTTGCTTCACTTGCGGATTGTTTGATTCATCGGCCAGTTGTTGCGGTTCATCCTCGGAATCAACCTGAGCCAATACAGAGTCGTCTTGCTCATTCGACACTTGTGTCTCTTGCTCATCACTGTTAACTGTTTCAGCGTTAACCGATGCATAGTTCATTTGACGAGGTAAAGCTTTCAGTTCGCCCACCTGAGGTGCAGGACGAATGCTAAACAACTCAGAATCTACGTCACTCACCACCAACTCATCAGGGTCGAGTTCTGGGGCTTCTTGAGCAGGAATCGACTCTGGCGTGACCGCCGCGACCACACTTACTGACTCAGTTAGTGCAACTACACTCCCTTGCTCTTTAGAGGTTTGCTCTTGATAAAGCAAGCCTCCCGCAACAAGTAGCGATGGTACCAATAAGATCAATAGGCTCAACGCGATTGATGCACCACGATGCGAACGCAACTTAGGAGCTTGAGTCGACACCAGGTGCAGCTGGAACCCGGGCATTTCCGATTTTTGTAAACGGCTCATTGTTCGAGACATTACCCTCTCTCCTCATCAATGCTCATCAGGATAGGTGAATCTAACTGAGCGATTCGTTGTAGACGCGCAAGCGTTCTTTTTCCCGCAATGCCATCAACTGACATTCCTTGCCAGATCTGAAATGCTTCGACCTTACGCTTGAGCTCGTCATCAAACAGCTCTTGTCCCGTTACATTTTCTCCTAATGCTTCAGACAGCAGCAAATCAAGCAATGCGACCGCTTCTCCGGAATCCCCCTCTCTAAGTGTCTCTCTCAGAGGTTGTTTCCATATCGCAACATAATCGCCCTGCCACAAGGTTTCTAATGCTGAAACCGGTATTTGAACTAAAGATTGATTCACTAATAATTCAACCGACTTGTCAGAAAGACCATACAGCACTGCATGATAAGACTGTTCCTCAAAGGTCAGGTTTAATACTACTGGTGAGTTGAGTTGAATCAGTTCACGCAGTGTCGCTTGCCCTTCAACACACACGAACACACTCTGTGGTTCACTCAAACATAAGCCATCTCGAAGTGAAGATTGATAACCCCACAACTGATACAGGTCTTGGATGGCAGAAGCTCGACTTGTGCCCTGCGTGAGCTGTTGAGCAATATGTTCAGGCAGCAGAGGGGCTGTTGTTTCAGCTTGAATCTCTATAGGAGCCTGCATCGCCGTTTTAATTTGAGGTTCAAGGTCAGACGCCACCTGTTCATTAACAAGCCACTTATCGATGTTTTGCGGTAGGTACGTAAACGTCCCCCAAGCGAGTCCTAAGCCCAGCACACTCAACGCGCTGTATTGCACCAGTTTCGGCCAAACTGCCGACTGCTGTTTAACCGGCGCTTGATACACCTCAGCTTGGAACGACATGATCTGCTGACACGCTTGCTCAACGGTAGCTTGAGATGGTGTTTTTTCGCCTTGATGAAAGCTCAATTGAAGGGCTTTGTCACACACAAGGTTAATCAATCTCGGTATGCCATGGGTGTATTGGGCGATGGATTTCACTGCGCGATTAGAGAACAGCATCTGCTGTGCACCCGCAGTCTCCAATCTAAACGCAATGTACTTACCCGCCTCTTGGGCGTTGAGAGGCAGCAGGTGATAACGCCCTGTGATACGTTGTGCTAGCTGTCGAAGTTGATTAGTTTGCAAATGTTGTTGCAGCTCGGGTTGCCCCACCAGCAGCACTTTCAATAATTTACGGCTGTCTGTCTCTAAGTTGGTCAGAAGTCGCAGCTGCTCCAATACATCAGCGGCGAGATGCTGAGCTTCATCAATCACCAGTAGGGTGTGAATCCCCTGCTCATGGCTGTCCAACAAGAAACTATGAATAGCCTGGCTCAACTGCTTGAGTGAAGCCTGTTCTGGGTAATCAATCTCAAACTCATCACACACCGCTTCGAGCAGCTCAATGTTAGAGAATGTCGGATTCAGTATAAGGCCTGCTTGAGTTTGATCATCCAAAGATGCCAACATCGCCTTAGCAACGGTCGTTTTACCAGTTCCCACTTCACCTGTCAGCATGGCAAAACCACCACCGTCACCCAATCCAGCTTGCAGGTTCTGCATTGCTTCCTGATGACGCTGACTTAAAAACAAGTAGCGAGAATTTGGTACAATCGAGAATGGCATCTCTACGAAGCCAAAATATTCCTTATACATGGGCTGCCCTATAATTACGATAAATGGAAATTACCATTGCTCGCCATAAAGTCCAGCAGTGATAAAAGATTTCGAGGTGATAAGTTGCAAAACTACGATGGCTTACCAATACACCAGAGCCTAAACAGGTATTTAGTAGGTGGTGCAGTACGCGACCAATTACTGGAAATTGCGAGCTACGACAAAGATTGGGTTGTCGTCGGCAGTACGCCGCAGCAGATGGAAGAACTTGGGTTTACCGCCGTTGGTAAAGAGTTTCCAGTTTTCTTGCACCCAAAAACTAAAGAAGAGCACGCATTAGCACGAACTGAGAAAAAGTCTGGCTCTGGCTATACAGGTTTTGAGTGCTATTTTGCACCTGACGTTACCCTCGAAGAAGATCTCATGCGTCGCGACCTAACCATCAACGCTATCGCACAAGATGAACAAGGTACACTCTACGACCCCTATCATGGTCAACAAGACCTAGAGAACCGCGTCCTAAGGCACGTCTCCGAAGCCTTTGTCGAAGACCCACTTCGCGTGCTGCGCGTGGCTCGTTTCGCCGCCAAGCTTCATCACTTGGGTTTTACCATTGCGCCAGAAACACTAGAGATGATGCAACGTATCGTTGAGTCAGGTGAATTAGAACATCTAACAGCAGAACGAGTCTGGCAAGAGTGGCACAAATCACTGAGCACACCACACCCTGAGATCTTCTTATCAACCTTAAGAGAATGCGGTGCCCTAGCCGTGGTACTCCCTGAGTTGGATGCGCTATTTGGCGTACCGCAGCCTGAAAAGTGGCATCCTGAGATCGACACTGGTATTCACACCTTGATGGTTGCTCAGCAGGCAGCACTATTAAGCACCTCTCTGCCCGTTCGTTTTGCCGCTCAAGTTCATGACCTTGGTAAAGGTGTTACCCCACCAAGTGAATGGCCAAGCCATAAGATGCACTGTCATACTGGGCTCAAGCTGATCAAATCACTGTGTGAACGAGTGCGAGTGCCAAATGAGTTTCGCGATTTGGCACTGCTTGTCTGCGAACAGCACTCCAACATCCATCGTGCAGGTGAGCTCAAACCATCCACCTTCCTAAAGATCCTCAACAAATTTGATGTGTGGCGCAAACCTGAGAGACTCAATGACATCTTGCTGTGTTGCCAAGCAGATCATGCGGGAAGAAAAGGATTAGAGTCTGATCCTTATCCACAAAAACCGCGCTTTGAAGCAGCGTATCAAGCTGCATTAGGGGTCGATGTTAAAGCCGTGATTGCCGATGGTTTTAAAGGTAAAGATATTCGTGATGAGCAAGAGAAGCGCCGTATTCAGGCTATTGAGAGCGCTCTAGCTACCGCTTAAAAGTAGCTAACTTGTATCATTAATTTAAACAACAAAGCCCGCTGAATCCGCGGGCTTTGTGCGTTTTGAACTTTGAGTTGGAGCTTATTGCATCATCAAGAAAGCAAACAGGCCACAACCTAGAATCAAGCGGTAGATAACAAATGGCGTCATACCCATGCGAGAGATTAACTTCAAGAAGAAGTGAATGCAGATATAAGCGCTGATGAAAGAGACCACAATACCCGTCAACAAAGTACCAACGTGGATTGGATCACCGCTAGTGACTAGCTTAAGGCCTAAGTAGCCGCCCGCTAGCGTGATAATAGGAATCGACATTAAGAAAGAGAAACGAGCTGCCGCTTCACGAGTAAAACCAAGGTACAGCGCTGCAGTAATAGTTGCGCCAGAGCGAGACGTACCTGGGATCATCGCCATCGCTTGCGCCAAACCAATGAATAGCGCCTTCTTCCATCCTGCTTGATACTCATCGTCACGTAGTGCTGAGTTCTTATCTACCCACCACAACAACAAACCAAACACGATGGTCGTGGTCGCGATAACCCACGCACTACGTAGGTAAAGCTCAATGATATCTTTCATCAACAAGCCAAACACACAAGCAGGAATAGTCGCTAAGATGATCATCCAAGCCAGTTTCGCTTCTTTGCTTCGATCACCTTTGAACACTGAACCAAAAAACGCATTCAGTAGTGAGATAACCTCTTTGCGGAAATAGATAACTACTGCCGCCAATGTACCAACGTGTACCGCCACATCAAATGCCAAGCCTTGGTCTTCCCAGCCAAGTACAGCTGAAGGAAGGATCAAGTGTGCAGAGCTTGAGATCGGCAAAAATTCGGTAAAGCCTTGCACCAACGCCAAAATAAACGCTTCAAAATAACTCATTTCTAACCTTATAAATTTATAGTTCTATATCTACAACAGAGAGGGAGTCTAGCTGCTCCATTTTCTGCCATATTTCACTGACGGTTCGTCCATCCTGGGGGATTACCCGAGCAGGACAGAGATCATATAGTGGTTGTGTGACAAAAGGATATTTAAAGATATCACTGCGAGGGAGTTGAGGTTTTTGAGAAGAAACCACATCACCAAACAACACGATATCGAGATCTAAATTGCGGTCTTGCAACTTATGGGCATCCTTCGCGCGCCCGTATTTAAACTCAATTTTACGCAGCTGTTGTGAAAATTCGGTCAATGACAACAAAGTATCGAGCTCAATCACGAAGTTATAGAACGGATGGCTATCAAACCCCACCGGTTCACAGTGATAAATCGAGGAGCAACGCAGATTGCTCCCCAAAGATTGCAGCTCTAGCCAAGCGGCCTTGGCATGTTTGTCACGGTCGATATTGGTGCCGACCCCGACATAAGCAATGGTCATGCTTGGCCTCGTTCGATGACCACGCCTACAGCTTTCGCTTGAGGCACTGCGCCCGGCTTCGCCAGACGGATCTTGATCCATGGCACTGAGAATTGCGTCATGATCAACTCAGCGATCTCTTCTGCAACACGCTCAACCAATAGGAAGCGACCATTTTCAATGTGCTCAAGCACCACCGTGCTCACCTTTGAATAATCTAAAGCATCGACCACGTCATCACTTTTACCTGCAGGACGGTTGTCGTGAGCCATCTCTATATCAAGCACTAGCTTTTGCTTAATTTCTTGTTCCCAGTCATACACACCAATTGTTGTGATTACTTCTAACTGTTCGATGAAAACTTTATCCAGTGCCATTAGTTGTCCTTTTAGAGGTCGGATACCCAAAAATGGGAAAAAAACGTATTATTTGCCTAATTCAGGATATGATATCAATTACTCTTGGATTGAGCATTATTTTCGCACCATTAAGGACAGACATGACTCCATTGGCACTCATTATGATCATTGCAGCCTATCTATTAGGTTCAATCTCAAGTGCGGTCTTGATATGCCGAGTCGCGCGTCTGCCCGATCCTAGAACCGTAGGTTCAAATAATCCCGGCGCTACCAATGTATTGCGTATCGGTGGCAAAGCCGCTGCAGCTTCTGTATTGCTGTGTGACATGCTAAAAGGGACGATTCCCGTCTGGCTTGGTTACTTCCTCGATATTGACCCTATCATTCTGGGTGTTGTCGCGATTGCTGCTTGTTTGGGCCATATGTACCCAATCTTCTTCCACTTTAAAGGTGGTAAGGGCGTTGCGACGGCCTTGGGCGCCATCGCGCCTATTGGTCTTGACCTTACCGGTATGATTATGGGCACTTGGCTACTGGTCGCTTTCCTCTTCCGTTACTCATCCTTGGCCGCGATTGTCACCGTGTTAGTCACTCCGTTTTATGCATGGATGGTTAAACCACAGTACACACTTCCTGTTGCCATGTTGTGCTGCTTGATCGTGCTGCGCCATCATCAAAATATTCGCCGATTACTTGACGGCAGCGAGCCAAAATTAGGACAAAAAAAATCGGCGTAATCGATATAGATTACGCCGATTTTTCATCATTTCGTTGGTGACTCAATTACACCAGAAGATGTTTATCTAGGAAGCTCGCAAGCATCTCATTTACAAAGTCAGGCTGCTCTAAGCTACTAATATGACCTGCATTAGGGATCACAGCCAACTCGCTACCTGCGATGCAATCATGCATTAAGTAAGATTCCAACACTGGACGAGGTTTGTCTTCTTGTCCCACGGCAACCAAAACTGGCAGAGCAAACTTCTCAATCGATTCAATCATATCACGACGTCCGAACACGATACGCCCAATGCGTGCGACCTGTTCCGCGTGCTCACCATTTAGCTGAGATAGAAATTCTGTGAAGCCTTTCACTAGCTCAGGGCTATTTTGCTCTGCTTGATTAGCAAAGAACAATGGGACAACCGCTTCAACAATCGGTGGTGGAACCATCTTTGTTTGTGCGATGGTATCAAGCATCGAGAAATACTTAGCGTGTGCCACTTCTGGCTCTAGGCCAACAAAGGTATCCATAAGTACTAAGGTTTTCACGCGAGACGGCGCTAACTCCACCAACTCAGTCCCCCACATGCCGCCTACCGATAGGCCAACAATTGAGAACTCCTCAATACCCAAATGATCCAGCAGTGCCAAAACGTGTTGAGCATAATCTTTTAGCGTGCGCATTGAGCTTGGCGCTGCATCAGATTGGCCGTGAGACCAAAGCTCAGGAACAATACAACGGTACTTAGATTTCAGTGCCTCTACCTGAGGTTGCCACATTGCACTATCCCATAGGTAGCTGTGACCAAACACTAATACAGGCCCTTGCCCTTCATCTAGGTACGCCATGTTTTGGTTTTCAATAGTGAAATTGTTCATTTTCTTCCCTAAGTCATATAAAAACGGCCGCTACTTCAGCGACCGTCCATTTATTCAGATTCGATTACTCAGCAATTGGCTCAAGCTGATCGATAGGCCAGCGTGGTGTCGCTTGAACAGAAAGATCAGCCACCTCACCGTTCTTAAGACGCTGCATACCTGCATAAGCGATCATTGCACCGTTATCAGTACAAAACTCAGTGCGAGGGTAATAAACCTCACCACCAATCTTCTTCGCCAGCGCTTCAAGTTCTGCTCGTAACTGCTTGTTTGCACTCACACCACCAGCAATTACTATACGTTTCATGCCTGTCTCAGCCAAGGCACGCTTACACTTGATTACCAAGGTGCCACAAACCGCCTCTTGGAATGCGTATGCGATATCTGCGCGAGTCTGTTCGCTATCGTCGTTGTCACGAATGGTATTAGCTGCAAAGGTTTTTAGGCCTGAGAAACTCATATCTAGACCCGGACGGTCTGTCATTGGGCGCGGGAACTTAAAGCGACCCGGCGTACCCTTTTCTGCCAAGCGAGAAAGCAGTGGACCACCAGGGTAATCTAAACCCATTAGCTTGGCGGTTTTATCGAAGGCTTCACCAGCTGCATCATCAATCGACTCACCCAGGATTCGATACTCACCAATACCTTTTACTTCAACCATCATAGTGTGACCACCCGATACCAGCAGCGCCACAAATGGGAACGGTGGTGGGTTATCTTCTAGCATAGGGGCAAGCAGGTGACCTTCCATGTGGTGAACTGGTACTGCAGGCACACCCCATGCATAAGCAATACTGCGGCCGATCGTAGCACCAACAAGCAGCGCACCAACCAGACCAGGGCCCGCTGTGTAAGCTACGCCATCAATATCTTTAGAGGTTAAGTTTGCTTCTTCAAGAGCTGCTTTAATCAGTGGGATGGTTTTCTTCACGTGATCACGTGATGCCAGCTCAGGAACAACACCACCGTAATCGGCATGCAGTTTTACCTGGCTGTAGAGTTGATGAGAAAGCAGACCTTGCTCATCATCATAAATTGCGATTCCTGTTTCATCACAAGAGGTTTCAATACCAATAATGCGCATAATTTTCTCGGCACGCTTTCATCTTTAATGGGAAATTAGCGCAATATTACCCTGCCTAAGCTCAGCAAACAAATATTGTACAGACTATAATCGACAAAGTGCTTTACAAAGCCACTGTGATCGGATTAAAATTCCGCACCATTTTTGATCAAGCTGGTTAAGACTGAATATTTAAGTTCAGTTCACTAAGTTACCAGCGTTAACGAATAACCCCTGAGGTGAAAGGCATATGCCAGTAGTTAAAGTACGTGAAAACGAACCGTTCGACGTTGCACTACGTCGTTTCAAGCGCTCTTGCGAAAAAGCAGGTATCCTTTCTGAAGTGCGTCGTCGTGAGCACTATGAAAAACCAACTACAGTTCGCAAACGCGCTAAAGCAGCAGCTCAAAAGCGTCACGCTAAGAAGCTAGCTCGCGAAAACGCACGTCGCGTTCGCCTGTACTAATAACTTAATCCATAAGGACTGAGTTATGGCTCTTATTGAACAACTCAAAGAAGAGCAAAAATTAGCGATGAAAGCCAAGGACAAACCGCGCCTTGGCACTATCCGTTTAGCTCTTTCAGCTATTAAGCAACGTGAAGTTGACGAACAGATCACTCTGAACGACGACGACATCCTTGCTGTTCTAGTTAAGATGGTTAAACAGCGTCGCGATTCTGTTGCTCAATATGAATCGGCTGGTCGTCAAGATCTTGCTGACGTGGAACAAGCAGAAATTGCTGTACTTGAAGGCTTTATGCCTCAACCGCTTACTGAAGAAGAAGTGATTGCACTACTAGATAGCGCAATTGCAGAAGCTCAACCTGCGGGCATGCAAGACATGGGTAAAGTAATGGCTATCTTGAAACCACAAATTCAAGGGCGTGCAGATATGGGTAAAGTTAGTGGTTTAGTTCGTTCTAAACTCGCTTAATCCCAAATCAAATTGCAACAAGCCGTGCAATCCTATGGAACGCACGGCTTGTTTGTATCTGCTACCTATTCAAACTATTATCATCACTCTCAGTTAGTGCATTTTTCTAAGGTTTTATGGCTGGAATTATCCCACGTAGTTTCATTGATGACCTCCTCGCGCGTCTCGATATCGTCGACATCATTGACGCACGCGTAAAACTTAAGAAAAAGGGCAAAAACTACAGTGCTTGTTGTCCGTTTCACAACGAAAAAACTCCCTCTTTTAGCGTAAGCCAAGAAAAGCAGTTCTATCACTGTTTTGGTTGCGGCGTACACGGTAATGCCATCGACTTCATTATGGAGTTCGAACGCCTCGAGTTTGTTGAGGCCATTGAAGAGCTTGCGAGCTTTCTTGGCTTAGAAGTCCCTCGAGAGCAGCGCAGCGGTGCCATTTCAACTCAGCCGCGTGCCAACACGGAGCAAAAGCGTAACCTATATGACTTGATGGGTGGTATTAGCCAATTTTACCGCTCACAACTCAAGCTATCAGCGAGCAAGCCCGCGATTGATTACCTCAAGAATCGAGGTCTGTCAGGCGAAATCGTACAGAAGTTTGGGATTGGTTACGTCGCCGATGAGTGGGATTTAGTTCGTAAGAATTTCGGTCAGCAAAAAGAAGCGCAGGACATGCTGGTCACGGGCGGCATGTTAATCGAAAACGACAAGGGTAACCGATACGACCGTTTTCGTGGACGCATCATGTTCCCGATTCGCGATCGTCGTGGTCGAGTGATTGGTTTTGGTGGCCGTGTTCTTGAAGATGGAACACCAAAGTACCTCAACTCCCCTGAGACTCCGATCTTCCATAAAGGCAAAGAGCTATATGGTCTTTACGAAGTCTTACAGGCTTACCGTGAGCCACCTCAAGTCTTGGTAGTTGAAGGTTACATGGATGTTGTCGCACTAGCGCAATATGGCGTAGATTATTCCGTCGCCTCGTTGGGCACTTCGACAACCGGTGATCATATCCAAATGCTGTTCCGTCAAACCCACACGGTTGTGTGTTGTTATGATGGTGACAGAGCGGGTAAAGAAGCCGCTTGGCGCGCACTGGAAAATGCACTTGAGTATTTAAAGACCGGGAATACCCTGAAGTTTCTGTTCTTGCCAGATGGCGAAGACCCAGACAGCTATATTAGACAACACGGCAAAGAGGCCTTTGAACAACTGGTTCAAAACGCAACGCCACTTTCTACTTACTTGTTCGACAACCTAATTGAAATTCATCAATTAAACCTTGGAACAACTGAAGGTAAATCGGCGTTGAGAGCCCATGCCAGTGCACTGATCAATAAAATTCCTGATAGCTACTTCCAAGAACTGCTCGAAAAGTTACTGGATGAGCGCACTGGGTTTGATAATCAGCTAAGACGAGCTAGAGTTCATAACAAGAGCTCTAGTCCGCAACCGCATAAAGAGCTTAAACGCACCCCTATGCGAGAAGTGATCGCTTTGCTTCTACAAAATCCGAGCTATGCTGATATGGTACCGGATTTATCGAGTGTTCGAGACTTACCATTACCTGGTTTAAGTTTATTCGTTGAGGTACTTGATAAATGCCATACTAACCCCCATATCAACACCGGCCAGTTATTAGAGCACTGGCGACACAGTAAACATGAGGCACTTCTGTCTCGTCTCGCGAGCTGGGAAATCCCCCTCGATGATGACAATCAAGAAGATATATTCTTAGACTCATTGGACAATATTCTTGCCCAGTGCGTAGAAAAGCAAATTGAAAACCTGCAGGCCAAAGCAAGAAGTGTCGGTTTATCAGCCGAAGAAAAAAGGGAGCTGCTAGCCTTGATGCTAGATTTAAAAGCGTAACCCTGATTGATTAGTCAGCATTGATAAAATTTGTTAACATTTATGGTTTGCATTTAAAAATGCAACGTCCTTCACCAGACCTGAAGTTGGATATCATCTATGGATCAAAATCCGCAGTCACAGCTAAAATTACTTGTTATTAAAGGCAAGGAACAAGGCTATCTGACCTACGCCGAAGTAAACGACCACCTACCTGCAGAAATTGTTGATTCTGAACAGGTAGAAGACATCATTCAGATGATTAACGACATGGGTATCAAGGTTGTAGAAACCGCACCTGATGCCGATGATCTAGCCCTAAATGATGACGATACCATCACAGATGAAGATGCAGCCGAAGCGGCAGCAGCTGCGCTTTCAAGCGTAGAAAACGAGATCGGCCGTACAACTGACCCAGTACGTATGTACATGCGTGAGATGGGTACTGTTGAGCTACTGACTCGTGAAGGCGAAATCGATATTGCTAAGCGTATCGAAGATGGTATCAACCAAGTTCAGCTTTCTGTTGCTGAATACCCTGGCACTATCCCATACATCTTAGAACAGTTTGACAAGGTTCAAGCTGAAGAGCTGCGCCTTACCGATCTGATTAGCGGTTTCGTTGACCCAGATGACGATGGTACTGCAGCACCAACAGCAACGCATATCGGTTCTGAGCTGGCAGAATCTGATCTTGACGATGAAGATGCTGAAGACGTAGACGAAGAAGACGATGCTGAAGAGGAAGAAGAAGATACAGGTATCGACCCTGAGCTTGCTCTTGAGAAATTCACTGCACTTCGCACAAGCTTCCAAAATCGTCAGCTAGCGATCAACGAATACGGCGCAGAAAGCCCGAAAGCTGTTCTTGCAACAACCATGATGCAAGACGTGTTCAAAGAGTTCCGCCTAACGCCAAAACAGTTCGATTACCTAGTTAATGAACTTCGCACTTCAATGGATCGTGTACGTACTCAAGAGCGCCTAATCATGCGCCAAACAGTTGAGTACGGCAAAATGCCGAAGAAATCTTTCATTGCCCTATTCACAGGCAACGAATCTAGCGAAGCATGGTTAGATGAAGTACTTGCTTCAGACAAGCCATATGCAGAGAAGATCAAACGTAACGAAAGTGAAATCCGCCGCTCTATCCAGAAACTGGATATGATCGAGAAAGAGACATCACTAACAGTACAAAGCATCAAAGATATCAGCCGTCGCATGTCTATCGGTGAAGCGAAAGCTCGTCGTGCGAAGAAAGAGATGGTTGAAGCGAACTTACGTCTAGTAATCTCGATTGCTAAGAAGTACACCAACCGTGGTCTACAATTCTTGGATCTAATCCAAGAAGGTAACATCGGTCTGATGAAAGCGGTAGATAAGTTCGAATACCGTCGTGGTTACAAGTTCTCTACTTACGCTACATGGTGGATCCGTCAAGCGATCACTCGTTCGATTGCCGACCAAGCTCGTACTATCCGTATTCCGGTTCACATGATCGAAACGATCAACAAACTAAACCGTATCTCTCGTCAAATGCTGCAAGAGATGGGTCGTGAGCCGCTACCGGAAGAGTTGGCTGAGCGCATGCAAATGCCGGAAGACAAGATCCGTAAAGTACTGAAGATCGCTAAAGAGCCTATCTCAATGGAGACACCAATTGGTGACGACGAAGATTCGCATCTAGGTGATTTCATCGAGGATACAACTTTAGAACTACCTTTAGACTCTGCAACGGCAACCAGCCTACGCGGCGCAACTAAAGACGTTCTAGCAGGCCTAACGCCTCGTGAAGCGAAGGTACTACGCATGCGTTTCGGTATCGACATGAACACTGACCACACTCTAGAAGAGGTTGGTAAACAGTTCGACGTAACTCGTGAGCGTATCCGTCAGATCGAAGCAAAAGCGCTACGTAAGCTGCGTCACCCAAGCCGTTCTGAAACTCTACGTAGTTTCCTAGACGAGTAATCTCTCGCGAGATTTGGCTAGCTTTTAAGCATATAAGAAGAAAGGTGAGCTTTAGCTCACCTTTTTTGTATCTATATGATTTAAGTGGCTAAGAACTAAGCGCAATTGCCCCCTTTAGTGGCTAGACACCACCCATTGCATCCCCTATAATCATTGCCCTACGGCCCCTTAGCTCAGTGGTTAGAGCGCACGACTCATAATCGTTCGGTCCCCAGTTCAAATCTGGGAGGGGCCACCAAATTCCGAAAAGCCAGAACAGTTGATGCTGCTCTGGCTTTTTGCTTTTCTGAGCAGAATAATTTCTTGCCCCCAATTTTGGCCCTTCCCGTTTACAGCATCTTTGAGTCAGTTTCCTCAATACTTCTTCACAACACGGTGTATTCAATCACTTACCTGTGACTTGATTTGCGTTTTTTTATTCTAAAAGGCGGCACTATGAAAGGTCACTATTCAATCAACTGTTCAGGGAAGACAAATGAAAGACGAAACTCTCTCGATCCACTTTGGTTACGAGACAGATCCAACAACCAAATCTGTCGCTACACCTATCTATCAAACGGTGGCTTACGAGTTTGATGATGCTCAGCACGGCGCGGACCTCTTTAATCTCGAAGTTCCAGGTAACATCTACACCCGCATCATGAACCCAACTAATGATGTGTTGGAAAAACGAATGGCAGCGCTTGAAGGTGGTATTGCTGGCTTAGTTGTGAGTGCGGGTAGTGCTGCGATCAACTACGCAATTCAGACCTTGGCGCAAATGGGCGACAACATTGTTTCTACCCCTCAACTATACGGTGGCACTTACACCCTGTTTGCACACATGCTGCCAAACCAAGGCATTGAAGTACGCTTTGCCAAAGACGACAAGCCAGAAAGCTTAGCTGAGCTCATCGATGAGAACACCAAGGCGATTTACTGTGAAAGTATTGGTAACCCTGCTGGTAATATCATTGACCTAGAGCGTGTCGCCGAACTTGCCCACGCACAAGGTGTTCCTGTCATCGTCGACAACACAGTTGCAACTCCAGTGCTATGCAAGCCTATCGATTTTGGCGCGGACATTGTTGTGCATTCATTAACGAAATACGTTGGTGGCCACGGTACCACTCTAGGTGGCGTCATTGTCGACTCAGGAAAATTCCCTTGGGCCGAGCATAAAGATCGCTTCCCAGTATTCAACCAACCCGAGCCGTCTTACCATGGCGTGGTATACACAGAAGCCTTTGGTGAAGCTGCCTTTATCGGCCGAGCGCGTACAGTACCGCTGCGCAATACGGGTTCAGCACTTTCACCAATGAATTCCTTTATGCTGATGCAAGGCTTAGAGACCTTATCACTGCGTATGGAACGTCACACTGAAAATGCTCTCAAGGTTGCTGAGTACCTCAAGAAGCATGACAAAGTGAGCTGGGTAAGTTATGCAGGCTTGCCAGACTCAGAGTTCTACCCACTGGCAGAGAAATACATGCAGGGTAAACCTTCCGCTATTTTGTCTTTCGGCCTCAAGGATGGCTATGAAGCTGGGGTTCGCTTCTATGACGCGCTGCAGATCTTTAAGCGCCTGGTGAATATTGGTGATGCTAAATCGCTAGCATGTCACCCAGCATCAACGACTCACCGTCAGTTAAGTGAGCAAGAGCAGAAACAAGCAGGAGTATCTCCAGAGATGATTCGTCTATCTGTTGGTATCGAGCATATCGACGATATTCTTGCCGACCTAGAGCAAGCATTAAACGCTTAACGTTATGTTTCTATAGCAAACAACACCATAAGCCAGCATGTCACGTGCTGGCTTATTTGTTGACGCTATCGTTCTGTGATTAGCATATCAATTAAGCAATAACGATATCTTCCCTACTTCCCACCTTCTATCAGAATATCTTTCTACATAAGAGAGACATACCTCCCCCAAACATCTTCATGCCTGACTTAAACTTGAACGAAACGACTGCCACCGCTCACTTCTCATCACATCAGCTTGATTGACCTTGCTGAGATAACTCGGGAATCTAAGTCAAACCTATAATAATGACAGCTGATAATGGGAACCTCATGACGACTCGATACAAAATCCTCCCCCTGATAAAAGCAGCCTCAGTGGCGCTGCTCGCAACCGTTTCACTCTCCGCACACGCTGCAGAAAAAGTATATCGCTTAAAACTTGCGGAAACATGGGGACCGAATACCCCAATCCTCGGTGACGCCAGCAAGAACATGGCTAAGTTAGCTAATGAAATGTCTAACGGCCGCCTGCAGATCCGTATCGACTCAGCCAATAAGCACAAAGCACCGCTTGGGGTGTTCGATATGGTGAAGTCGGGGCAATACGATTTAGGACACTCAAGCTCTTACTACTGGAAAGGTAAGGTGCCAAATACACTCTACTTCTCTTCAATGCCATTTGGCATGATGACTACCGAGCAGTATGCATGGTTTTACCAAGGCGGTGGCATGGAGCTAATGCAAGAGGTGTACGCGCCACATAACCTACTGTCGTTCCCAGGTGGTAACTCTGATATTCAAATGGGTGGCTGGTTTAAGAAAGAGATTAACTCAATCGAGGACCTTAAAGGCTTGAAGATGCGCATTCCAGGCTTTGCTGGCGAAGTGTTCGCTAAGGTTGGCGCGAAGCCAACCAATATTGCACCGGGTGAACTTTATACTTCTCTAGAGCGTGGCACGATTGATGCACTCGAATGGGTTGGCCCTGCCTTTGACCTACGTATGGGCTTTCAAAAGATTGCACCTTACTACTACACAGCTTGGCATGAGCCGGGGTCAGAGACTCAGTTTTTAGTGAACAAAAAGACTTGGGATAAGCTACCAAAAGACCTTCAGCTCATTCTAGAAACATCTTTCCGAGTGGCAGCCTTCGATATGTATACCCAAGCGCTCGATGCCAATGCTAGCAGCTGGGCAACCATGCAATCTGACTACCCTGATATTAAGGTTCGAGACTTCCCGCCAGAAGTGCTCCAAACGATGCACGCAGCCACAGATGAACTGCTTGCTGAGCAAGCCGCAAAAGACCCGTTAGCGAAGAAAATCATCGACTCTCAAGCTGACTACGCAAGGAAAGTGCGAGCGTGGACCAACATCTCAACCAAGGCCTACCTCAACCACGAGTAACAAAGGCTCAATGCTGAAAAACAAAAAAGCCCATCATCATGATGGGCTTTCGTCTATTTACTAGGGTAAGTTAACTTACTCTACCGTTACCGCTTTCGCTAGGTTACGAGGTTGGTCAACGTCAGTACCTTTGATTAGCGCTACGTGGTAAGACAGTAGCTGCATTGGAACCGTGTAGTAGATAGGTGCAGTCACTTCGCTCACGTGAGGCATCTTGATGATCTTCATGTTCTCATCGCTTTCAAAGCCAGCTGCTTCATCCGCAAATACATACAGTAGGCCACCACGTGCACGTACTTCTTCTACGTTCGACTTCAGCTTCTCTAGCAGGTCGTTGCTTGGTGCAATAACCACTACTGGCATATCTGCATCAATCAGAGCGAGAGGGCCGTGCTTAAGCTCACCTGCAGCGTATGCTTCAGCGTGGATGTAAGAGATCTCTTTCAGTTTTAGAGACGCTTCCATTGCAATTGGGTAGTACTCGCCACGACCTAGGAATAGTGTGTGGTGCTTGTCTGCAAAGTCAGTCGCTAACGCTTCAATCTCTTTATCAAACGCCAGTGCTTTCTCGATGTCTGTAGGCAGTTGGTGAAGAGCTTGAACGATTTCAGTTTCTTTCGCTTCATCGATACGGCCTTGTAGACGACCGATCGACGTTACCATCATTAGCATTGCTGCAAGCTGCGTAGTAAATGCTTTTGTTGAAGCTACACCGATCTCTGTACCTGCGCGAGTCATGAACGCAAAATCAGATTCACGAACCAGTGAAGATCCCGCTACGTTACAGATAGTCATTGCTGACATGTAGCCTTTCTCTTTCGCAAGGCGAAGTGCTGCTAGCGTATCTGCCGTCTCACCAGATTGAGAAAGCGTCACAAGCAGGCTGTTCGGACGAACAACGAAATCACGGTAACGGAACTCAGAAGCGATCTCTACGTCACAGCTTACGCCCGCTAGAGACTCAAACCAGTAGCGTGCCGCCATACCTGAGTTGTAAGAAGTACCGCATGCAATGATCTGAACGTGCTCTACTTTGCTTAGGATCTCTTCAGCTTTAACACCGATTGCATTGGTGATAACAGCTGTATCTGAAATACGACCTTCCATTGTGTTGATCAGTGCAGTTGGCTGCTCAAAGATCTCTTTCTGCATGAAGTGACGGTATTTGCCTTTGTCACCTGCATCATGTTCTGCGTTAGATTCAACGATTTCACGCTCAACAGGCTCACCGCTTGCGTCAAATACGTTAACTTCACGACGAGTCACTTCAGCAACATCGCCCTCTTCTAGGTACATAAAGCGGCGTGTCACACTAAGTAGTGCTAGTTGGTCAGACGCTAGGAAGTTTTCGCCAACACCAAAGCCAATTACGATAGGGCTACCAGAACGAGCAACAACAATACGTGAAGGATCTTTACGATCAACAGCTACTGTGCCGTAAGCGCCATCTAGTTGCTTCGCTGTTTTTTGTAGAGCTTCAACTAGCGTCTCAGAGGTGCGCAGTTCCCACTCAACTAGGTGAGCAATTACTTCAGTATCTGTTTGAGACGTGAACTCATAACCACGACCTTGAAGAAGCGTGCGCAGCTCTTCGTGGTTTTCGATGATGCCGTTGTGAACAACTGCAATGTCACCAGACATGTGTGGGTGCGCGTTCGCTTCAGAAGGTTCACCGTGAGTCGCCCAACGTGTATGAGCGATACCTGTACCACCGATTACCTGTTGCGCTTCAACTGCGTCAGCCAACTCTTGTACTTTACCTAGACGACGTACACGAGTTAGGTTGGATTCGCTATCCACAACCGCGACACCTGCAGAGTCGTAACCACGGTATTCAAGACGGCGTAGGCCCTCTACTAGAATTTCTGCTACGTCACGTTGTGCTACTGCACCAACAATTCCACACATAATGTTACTCCATCAATTTTTTGGTTATTCCTATCTGGCAGCAAGCAAAGGCCATGTCTCATAGAGATCTATTATAGGAAGTTAAATGCATAAATTTTAAATTTAGTTTCTATACTGGCTCGGTGAGAATCACACGCACCCCTTGAGACTCGATACTCTGTTTGGCTTCTTCCGCCAGTTCGGTATCAGTGATCAAGACATCGATGTGCTCCCAAGACAGCTCAAGATTCGGGATTTTGCGACCTACTTTCTCTGATTCAACCATCACCACAACTTCACGTGATACTTCAGCCATGACCTTACTCAGTCCGACTAGCTCATTAAATGTTGTAGTACCTCTTTCAAGGTCGATACCGTCAGCGCCAATAAACAGTTGGTCAAAGTCATAAGCACGCAGTACTGATTCTGCGACCTGACCTTGGAACGAATCTGAGTGTGTATCCCAGGTTCCGCCCGTCATTAGCAATGTAGGTTCGCTTTCTAGTTCATTTAGTGCGTTAGCAACATGCAACGAGTTGGTCATCACAACCAGACCACGCTTACTATTTAGCTGTTCGATCAGAGCACCTGTCGTGCTACCGCTGTCGATCACAATGCGGTTATGGTCACGAATTAGGTCTGCAGCAGCTTTTGCCAATGAAAGCTTTCGAGTCGAAACTTTTTTGCCTATCTCATCGTTCACAACTTCTTTCGGCAATGAAACAGCACCGCCATATCGGCGCAAAAGCTGACCATTTTTCTCTAAAGACGCCAAATCCTTTCTAATTGTGACTTCCGAGGTTTCAAACTTAGCGGACAATTCATCAACACTAACCTCGCCTTTCTCGTTAACTAGATTAGAAATTGCGTGTCTTCTGAGCTGAGTGTTTCGTTTCGACATTTAAAAATGAACCATAAGTTTCGATATGAAAGATATTATAGTTACAACGAAACCATTTAGTCCATTTATTTCGATCCAAAAAATTAATAAATAGCGCTAAAACCTTGTCCTAAGACAATTGTTAAGCAGTGATATTGAATTCATTCGGTGGTAGAATCCGCACCCGAAAAGAAAAAAAATTACAAAAATGACCGTTATTTTTCTGCAACTTTCACCTGATATATTGGGGTAAGTCACAGAAAACCGATGTTGAATCAAAATCATTTGGTCATAAAATGACTAAAATTGATGAAAGACTTACAACTCTGAAGGGCAATTGATAAGTCCCTCTATTATCGCAGCAGGCACAAAATGCTGACGAAATGGGTAGGCCGCTTCAGAAAACAGATAAATTTCAATTTGTAACAAAACTTACCGGAGAGTACCTTCCATGAAAAAGACCAAAATCGTATGTACGATTGGCCCTAAAACTGAATCTGTAGAGAAGCTAACTGAACTAGTAAACGCAGGCATGAACGTTATGCGTCTTAACTTCTCTCACGGTGACTACGAAGAGCACGGCACTCGTATTGCGAACTTCCGCGAAGTAATGGACAAAGTAGGTAAGCAACTGGCTATCCTTCTTGATACTAAAGGCCCAGAAATCCGTACTATCAAGCTAGAAGGCGGCAACGACGTAGATCTAGTAGCTGGTCAAGAATTCACTTTCACAACTGACACTTCAGTTGTAGGTAACAAAGAGACTGTAGCGGTAACTTACGCTGGTTTCGCAGCTGACCTAAACGTTGGTAACACTATCCTTGTAGATGACGGCCTAATCGAAATGGAAGTTATCTCTACTACTGAAACTGAAGTTAAGTGTAAAGTTCTTAACAACGGTGCACTAGGCGAAAACAAAGGTGTTAACCTTCCTGGCGTTTCTGTTCAACTTCCAGCTCTATCAGAAAAAGATAAGAACGACCTTAAGTTTGGTTGTGAGCAAGGCGTTGACTTCGTAGCAGCTTCTTTCATCCGTAAAGCATCTGACGTTAAAGAGATCCGTGAGATCCTAGACGCGAACGGCGGCAGCGACATCCACATCATCTCTAAGATTGAGAACCAAGAAGGTGTTGATAACTTCGACGAAATCCTAGAGCTTTCTGACGGTATCATGGTTGCTCGTGGTGACCTAGGTGTTGAAATCCCAGCTGAAGAAGTAATCTTCGCTCAGAAAATGATGATCGAGAAGTGTAACCGTGCACGTAAGATGGTTATCACAGCAACTCAAATGCTTGATTCTATGATCAACAACCCACGTCCAACTCGTGCAGAAGCGGGTGACGTTGCGAACGCAATCATGGACGGTACTGATGCTGTAATGCTTTCTGGTGAAACTGCGAAAGGTAAATACCCAGTTGAAGCAGTAACTATCATGGCTCAAATCGCGAACCGTACTGACAGCGCTCTTAAAGCTGAACTAGGTTCTCGTCTAGACAGCCCACGCCTACGCATCACTGAAGCAGTATGTAAAGGTGCGGTAGACACAGCTGAGAAGCTAGCTGCTCCACTAATCATCGTTGCTACTGAAGGTGGTAAGTCTGCACGTTCTGTACGTAAGTACTTCCCAACTGCAAACATCATCGCACTAACAACAAACAAGAAGACAGCTGCTCAGCTAGTTCTTACTAAAGGTGTTCGCCCTGTTCTTGTTGATTCTATCGACAGCACTGACGCTTTCTACCAAATGGGTAAAGAGTACGCTCTTAACGCTGAGTTCGGTAGCAAAGGCGACATCGTAGTTATGGTTTCTGGTGCTCTAGTAGCTTCAGGCACTACGAACACAGCTTCTGTACACGTTCTATAAGACTGAAGAGTTTAATCATCAGTTAAATAAAAAAGAGGGCTTCGGCCCTCTTTTTTTATATATTACATCTTGCTCTAATAATCAGTACGCTGTATTATCAAATTAACAATAGAACTGCGTACTGTTAATTCCCGCCTTAGGTCATTTGAATTAGCAGGCTAAGAATTCAAATTACATGAGGTTGCACAATGTCTAGCCCTACTCTCACCGACAAAGTATCAAAGATGATTCGCCAAGATATTCTTAATGGTGAATTGCGCCCAGGCCAGAAACTGGTTGTGGCTGATCTAAAACAGAAATACAACGTCGGCGCTTCACCAATTCGTGAAGCTCTCGTTCAGCTTTCTTGGAGCAAGTATGTAAAGCTTGAGCCTCAAAAAGGCTGTTGGGTAGCCCCAGTCTCTAAGAAAGAACTTAACGACTTATACGAAAGCCTACGTGTGGTTTCTTCTGTTCTGCTGAAAAAAGCAATCGCTACCGGTGATGAAAGCTGGGAACTAGAAGTTCTTACTTCGTACCACAAGCTTTCTCGTGTGAACAACACAGCAGAAGAGTTTAATAGTGCAGAGTGGGAAGAGCGCCATCAGCAGTTCCATGTGGCACTTTTAGAAGGTGCAGATTCAAAGAACATGTTCGAGTTCTTCAGTGATTTGATCAATCAGGTGAAACGTTATCGTTTCTTAGCATTAGCAGACGATCAAGAATCAGATGAGCTGTTTAACATTGATGAGCATGAAATGATCATGAAACTGGTACTAGCGAAGAATGCTGAGCAAGCGACAGAGCTACTTGATCAACACCTAATGGGCTCAATGAGACGCATTGAAAGAGTGATTGAAGCTGCGTAGTTTTATGTAGTTTGAGCATCTCAGTGAATAAAAAAACGGAGCCTAATGCTCCGTTTTTGTTTACCACCCAAAGAACTCTTTATGATGAGTATTGAGCAGTAAAACCATAGGCAAAAAATACAGTGCACTGAGTTTAAAACCAAGAATCACTAGTGTGCCGATGGTCAATCTCACTAAAAAATCGACAAACATACCACGCCTCATTTCACCAGACAGTATGAATCCCTAACTCTTGCTCCTGCTAACCTAATTCTGCTGATAAAAGTCGATGAAACTGAGCAGTTGAATTAAGTTAACTTTGTCATCCCTTTTTGAGATCTGGTTTCTCAAAAAGAGTCAGTGCAACACTAACTCTACGAAGCAAGGTAGTTTACTTATTGTTCAGTTTAGTTCAAATTTGCGCACAAATTAGACTTTAGTCTAATCGTACAAATATTGTGACGGGTATCTCTCAAAGATAAGACAGATTGGTTCTATTTTTTGCCGATGTTCAAACTCAAGCCCAAGATGCAAACTAGGCAACGTCCGCCTGACTTGTACAGATAGAGATGGTGTTGCGACCAGAGGACTTAGATTCATAAAGACCAATATCCGCACACTTATAGGAGTGGGTGCTGTTACCAGTAAGATCGGTATAGCCGATACTGACCGTCACTTTCGTGCCGCCAGAGAGTTGTACTTCAATTCGTAGGCGATCCAACACTCTTCTCGCTTCAGCTAACGAAGTATGAGGCATTAAGATAGCAAACTCTTCACCGCCAACACGCGCGACAAAGTCTGTGGTTCTCAAGCTTTCTTGAAGGATCGCAGCCACTCTAGCAATCACACGATCGCCCTCGTCATGGCCAAGTTCATCATTAATGCGTTTGAAGTTATCGATGTCGATCAACGCTAAGCACACTTGAGATTCGTTAGGGAAACGCTCCACCATTCGTGAATACTGTGCCAGCTGCTCTTCAAACTTGCGGCGATTCCATAGCTTACTCAGTGAATCTCGCTCACTGAGAATACGCAATCGTACTTCTAACTCTTTACGCACCGTGATGTCCACCAGCGACGTGATGTAGTAGCTCACCTTACCTGAGTTGCTCTTGACTGCTTGCACTCGCATGATCGCAGTGAAAGGGATTCGAAGTTTGCTCTTGCAGCTCACCTCACCTTCCCACAAATCATTCTCTTCGAGATGTGTCCAGATGTTTTTTGCAGTGTGAAGTTGTTCGCTATTCTCTAGCAGCAGTTGCAGGGCATTTTTACCATCAACCTGCGACTTGCTGTAACCAGTCATGTTCTCAAACTCATTGTTGGTCATGATGGTGCGATGGTGTTTATCAGAGATCATCACCGCAGACATACCGTTCAGCGCTGCTCGAGCCAATTTGCTCTCTAGACTGCGCCTTTGATAATGCGTCACGAGATAAGCCAGCGGGAAAGCAAAAACCATTACGGTAAAGAACACGATCAGCTGCTCTTGCGCTAAGTCATTGAGATCGCGCTCTGCTCTCTCTAATAACTGCTCTGAGCTCAACTGAATCACTAAGTGCATCTTTTGTTTCTGCGCAAGATCAACGGTGTTGAAGGCAAATAGATTGCCGTCTTCAAACATGTAACCCATGCGTTCAGAAGAGATCGCCTGCCAAGTTTTTGGGGCGATTTGTGAAAGGTTGAACCCTTTACGCTCAGGGATCGAATCACCAAACAGCTTGCTCTTGTTTTGGCTCGCAATGTAGTAACCATATTGGTTCACCACTTCAGCATGAAAATCAAAATCAGGAGAGAAGTTTAAGCGCGACGCTAATCCCCATACATCGAGGTTTATCACTAAGTAGCCGACGCGACGCTCTGGTGTTTGTACAGGCGTGATCACTCTCAATACGGGAGTATATGGATAAGTCAGCTCACCATATTCGGATTCCAGCTCAATACCCCACCCGCCAATCTCTTCAGCATCCAGGGTCTGTGCATAGTCGAAATAACCGTAGTTCGATTTATCTTGTAGCTCACTAGGAAGAGTAACAACACCTGTTCTTGAGGAGTAATTGACTCTGACCTTCTCATGGCCATCAATATCCAACAGATGGATCTGGGTATACCATCTTTGATTGACCAATACCGACTGCCAAACCTCTTCCAGTAGGTTCTTATTTTCAGCAGAAGGAGATGTCGCAAAATCAACCAAGCTTTGACTGTGGCTGAGCAGTTGCATCATAGAGACCAACTGGTCTTTCAACACATTATAGTCGCGCTCGGCGTATACAAGTTGATGAAGAGCCTGTTTTGCAGTGCGTTGATAACTCTGCTTTTTGACGTCTTGATAGCGTTGCTGGTAGTACAGAGCGATAGCTGCACAAAAGGTGACGCAAATAACGAGAAGCGTGGCGATTGTTTTTTTATTTCTCATTAATTGCTCAAAATAGGGTAAATATGGCGAGAATTATATCATTGTTATAAATTAACAAAATAAAAAAGCCGCACTTAATGCGGCTTTCTATCATACAATTTTCTTAAGCTTTTAGAGAGCGCTCTCCTCGAGCAATCCCAACCACGCCGCTGCGTGCCACTTCAAGCACTTCCGTTACTTCTGATAATGCTTGAATAAACGCATCCAGCTTCTCACTGGTACCCGCCATCTGCACTGTGTATTGAGAGGCGGTTACGTCGACGATCTGACCACGGAAGATATCAGCAGTACGTTTAACCTCTGCACGCGCAAAACCGCTCGCGCGAACCTTAACCATTAGTAGCTCACGCTCAATATGATCAAGCTCTGATACTTCTTGAACTTTAAGCACATCAATCAGCTTATGCAGTTGCTTCTGGATCTGCTCTAGTTGCATCTCATCTGAGTTGGTCGTTACGTTCAGACGTGAAAGCGTCGGATCATCTGTCGGCGACACGTTCAGCGATTCAATGTTGTAACCACGTTGAGAAAACAAGCCAACCACTCGAGACAAGGCACCCGGTTGGTTTTCCATTAATAGCGAAATAATGTGTCTCATACTATGTTCTCTCCGTTTTGCTTAGCCACATGTTATCCATACCCTCGCCTTTAATCTGCATTGGGTATACGTGCTCTGTATCATCAACACTAATGTCGACGAATACCAGGCGGTCTTTCATTGCCAGTGCTTTCTCTAGGCCTGATTCAAGTTCATCAGGAGACGAGATACGCATACCTACGTGACCATACGCTTCCGCGATAGCCGCAAAGTCTGGCACAGAGTCCATGTATGAGTTTGAGTGACGACCTTGGTAAACAATGTCTTGCCACTGTTTTACCATGCCTAAGAAACGGTTATTCAAGTTGATGATCTTAACCGGGATGTTGTATTGCAGAGCCGTTGATAGCTCTTGGATATTCATCTGAATACTGCCATCGCCTGTTACAACGACCACTTCTTCATCCGGTTTCGCGAACTTAACGCCCATACCCGCAGGTAAACCAAAGCCCATGGTGCCAAGGCCACCAGAGTTGATCCAACGGCGTGGTTTATTAAATGGATAGTAAAGTGCAGCAAACATTTGGTGCTGACCTACATCAGAAGCAACATACGCATCGCCATTAGTCACTTTATGTAGAGTTTCGATAACCTGCTGAGGTTTGATACGCTCAGGCGATTTGTCGTAAGCGAGACACTTACGGTCTTGCCATACTTTAATTTCAGCCCACCATGCATCCAAGGCTTCAGCATCATTGGTTCCGCCTTGCTCAATAAGCAGGTTCACCATGCTCTCAAGCACGCGCTCAGCAGAGCCTACGATCGGTAGATCCACCTTCACGTTCTTAGAGATCGACGATGGATCAATATCAATGTGCATGATCTTGGCATTTGGACAGTACTTCTCAAGGTTGTTGGTCGTACGATCATCAAAACGAACACCAACACCGAAAATAAGGTCTGCGTTATGCATTGCCATATTGGCTTCGTATAGGCCGTGCATACCAAGCATGCCTAGCGAGTTTTTATGCGTGCCCGGGAAGGCACCCAACCCCATCAGTGTGCTAACAACAGGTAGGTTTAGCGCCTCGGCAAGCTTAAGCAACTGTTTATCAGCTTCCGAAATAACCGCACCACCACCAACATAAAGAACCGGCTTCTTCGCTTCTAGAAGTGCCTTAAGTGCTTTCTTAATTTGTCCTTTGTGGCCTGTTACCGTTGGGTTGTACGAACGCATTTTGATCGTTTCTGGGTATTCGTACGGCAGCTTAATTTGTGGATTAAGTACATCTTTAGGAAGGTCAATCACAACTGGACCAGGTCGACCTGTGGTCGAAATATAAAAGGCCTTTTTTACGATCTCTGGGATGTCTTCAGCTTTCTTTACTAAGAAGCTGTGTTTTACGATTGGACGAGATACACCTACGATATCACACTCTTGGAATGCGTCATTACCAATCAAGTTATTCGGTACGTTACCTGAAATAACGATCATTGGAATCGAGTCCATGTACGCTGTCGCAATACCCGTTACGGTGTTGGTCGCACCAGGACCTGAACATACTAGTACAACACCAGGTTTACCGGTTGAACGCGTATAGCCATCGGCCATATGCGTCGCTGCTTGCTCATGGCGCACTAATACGTGTTTAATCTTGTCTGTTTTTGCGTGTAGGGCATCGTAGATATCCAAAACGGAACCGCCTGGATAACCAAAGATCTGCTCAACCCCTTCTTCAATTAGGGACTGAACTACCATTTCCGCGCCGGATAATTGGGCGCACTCTGGCTTAGTTGTCATATTGCTCTCCTTACCAGTTTCCTTCAGTTGGGTAAGCCGAAGGGGCTGGTTTTTACATAGTCTAGGTCTTATTCGTAGCCTAATTCGAAATACTTCCACTTTTTCGGCTATGATTGCTCGTCGTGATAACAATAAGCAGTGGTACGAAACAACTGTAACGTTTTATTATCATCGGGTCTAACACCCTTCTACAGTCAATAATTCGATATAACCATGTTTTAGAAAGAAAACCTCATCTAACACCACCCAGAACTTTCAAAGCAGAACAATTCACCAATAGTGACTACTAAAAAAACTCTAAATATTTCACAATCTCTCTTTTTTTCAGTGTGAACACCACGCTCTAGATGTGCTCTCACGCACATTTACCTGATGTCGTGACGTAAAAAATCCCCCTAATCGTCACCATGTACGACTAGGGGGATTTTTAAACAACTAAAAAGTTAACTTAGATAAAATTACTTATCTTTCGGCTTTTCAGTGTACATTTCTTCGATTTCGTCTTGATACTTATCGTTAATCACTTTACGACGCAGTTTCTGAGTCGGTGTCAGTTCACCAGCATCCATAGAGAAGGCTTTTGGTAACAGTTTGAATTTCTTCACTTGCTCAAACTTAGCCAGCTCTTGTTGTAGGTCATTAACGCGTTTTTCTAGCATCTCAACAATCTGGTGATGCTTAATCAACTCAACACGGTCGTGGTACTTGATGTTGAGCTCTTTCGCGTACTCTTCCAGAGAGTCATAACAAGGGACGATCAATGCAGAAACAAATTTACGTGTATCGGCAATCACGGCAATCTGCTCAATAAAGTGGTCTTTACCGATAGCACCTTCAACCACTTGTGGGGCAATGTATTTACCGCCAGAGGTTTTCATCAGCTCTTTAATACGGTCGGTAATGAATAGGTTACCGTTCTCATCGAAGTGACCCGCATCACCTGTTTTCAAGAAGCCGTGCTCGTCAAAAGTCTTAGCTGTTTCTTCTGGCATTTTATAGTAGCCGCGCATCACCATTGGGCCACGAACTAAGATTTCGTTCTGTTCGCCAATTTTTACTTCCGCGCCCGGCATAGACATACCGATTGAGTCCGGGTTGAAACAGCGATCATCCCAACATGAAACCGTTGCTGTGGTTTCTGTCATGCCATAACCAAGCTTCACATTGATGCCAATTGCGTGGAAGAAGCGACCGATAGTTTCATCAAGCTTTGCACCACCACATGGCATAAAGTTGATGTTTCCACCAAGTAGAGCGCGCAGCTTAGATAACACCAGTTTATCCGCCAATGCATGGCTCTTCTTCAACATTAGAGAAGGTGTGCGGCCCTCTTGGTGACAAGCTGCCAATTTAGCGCCCATGTTCACAGCCCAAGTAAAGAGGACCTTACGAATCAGTGGTGCTTTGGATACTTTCTCGTGGATGGCTGAGAAGATCTTCTCGTAAAAACGTGGAACCGCACACATCACGGTTGGCTTCACATCGCTTAGAGCATCACGCACCTGCATTGTGTCTTGCAGGTAACAGTTAGTTGCGCCTTTATAAAGGACATAGAAAGTCCATGCGCGTTCAAATACGTGAGATAGCGGTAAGAAACAGAGGGAAACATCATCTTTGCTTAGGCTTAAGCGCTCGTCATGGCCTTCCAGTTGAGAGCCGATGTTAGCGTAATCCAGCATTACACCTTTCGGTTGGCCAGTCGTACCAGAGGTATAGATAAGAGTAAGCAGATCATCCATATTCGCATCAGCAAGACGAACGTCTAATTCCGTTTGCTGAGCCTGTTGACCGCGCTCGATGAACTCTTGCCAAGAGATAGCAAAGTCATAGCCTTGAGTATCAATGTCATCTGACATCGCAACGATGATTTCAAGCTGTTCACATTCGTCAAATAGGCTGATTGCTGCATCAAACTGTGGCTGTTCGCCAACAAAAAGCACTTTAACGTCTGCGTTTTGAATAATGTAGGAAGACTGCGCCGCAGTGTTCGTTGGGTAAATCGGCACAGTTACAAGACGAGCTTGCAGGGCTGCAAAGTCTGCCACAGTCCATTGAGGCATATTATTTGAGTAGATACCGATCTTGTCTTGGATTCTCAGTCCTTGAGCCAATAGTGCGAGTGACAGCTTATCGATCTGTTCACCAAATTGCTGCCAGCTAATGCCTTGCCAAACATCATTAACTTTATGCTTTAAAGCCGTGCGGTTGCCGCCTTGAGCAATCTGCTCGCGAAGTCGTTTTACGATATGAAAATCTAAATTGGCCATCTCTTTACCTTTGGCTTACACCTGTAAGCTTTTTTGAGCGCACAAGTGTACCTCTGATCATGGAAAAGGCAACTGATGGAGCTCAAAGTTATCAGTAATAGTAAACTTAACTCTAAAAAATGAACGAAGTTCGGCGTTCTGGTACAAAAAAGCCCCGAACTAACAAACTAGCTCAGGGCTTATAAATCAAGGTTTTCAGCGATTAGTTAAGTGCTACAACTTCGCCACAGATCATCATTAGTTGATCTCGTAACCAAATGTGTCCTTTGTCTTTCTCGCTTGATTCGTGCCAGCTTAGGAAGCCTGAGATTGCCGCATTATCGAATGGGAAATCTAGAATCTGTAGCTGCTCTTTATTTGCTGCATGTTCAACCATCCAACGAGGTGCAATCGTTACAAGTTCAGACTGACCCACAACGTATAGCACGTTGCTTAGGCTAGTACCTTCATAGTAAGGCGTGCAGTCTAGGTCGCGGTATGCTTGCTCAGAGAAGCTGCGCTGACCGTGAATGCGAGACAGTTTCGCGTGCTTCTCTTCTAGAAGCTCAGTCGCCGTTACTGAACCGTTGATGCGTGGGTGTGAAGCTGAAGCAACAACCACTAGCTCATCTTGGAAGATTTCTGTGCTTGAGAAGCCTTGCTCATCGAAGCGAGCGTAATCGATAACGAAGTCGATTTCTTGGTAACGCATGCGCTCAGAAAGTTGACGGTCGAACTCAGCATCCATGTGTAGTTGAACACTTGGCGCAAGCTCATTGATAGTCGACATAATCTTAGGTGCAAAACGCATGTCACAAGGGCTGCAAATCGCCAACTTGAATAGACGAGAAGACGACTCAGGAGAGAATACAGAACTTGGTAGTTCATTGCGTACTAGTTGCAGTGCTTGGCGGATTGGGCCAAACAGTTGACGTGCACGTTGAGTCGGTTGAATACCGCGCCCCTGACGCATAAATAGCTCGTCGTTAAACATCACTTTTAGACGTGCTACAGCATTACTTACTGCAGGCTGAGACATACCCAAGTTGTGCGCTGCACGGGTAATGTTTTGCTCTTGCATTACAGCATCAAAAACAGTCAATAGGTTTAGGTCTACTCCACGAAGTGTGCTTTCCATTCTGTAGCTTGCAATAGCACTCATTGCGTCTTTTTTCTCTAACATTCAAGTTGCCTCTTGTCGGTATGACAGCGTTAAATTTGTAATAGTGTGGGAATAGATAACCACTAGTTCTTATATTTATCTGGCCGATGTGTTTCGGATAACATCTACTATTAACCAATCAATCGAACGCTACCAACAAGATTGATAAAGAATAATTTTATTTTACCTCAATGAATAATTATTAATTTAATATCATACACTTATGGATTTATAAAAAAACATAAAATGGCGCATTTTGGGATTTTCTTACGACTTATTTGACGGCTCAATCATTCAGTTACATTTGTTACAAATGATTGAGCCAATGAATTGATAGTGCAAGGCATTCAAAAACCTCACCTATGAATCAAGTGATAGAAGCGTAACTAGGGAAGTCGACCTTCTCCCATAACTGCCTTCTTAGTTGCTCCTGACAGTGCCAATCTTTCGCCAAAATCCACTCAACGATCGCACTCGCCACGTCTGGATAAGAGACCATTTCCGCTTGTTTCTCCCCTAGCCAAGTGCGTAAGGTTGCAGGGTCAAGGAAGCTCATCATCTGAGCCAAACCTAAGGCCTCTAGAGTTGCCACATTACTCTGTTGCTCGAATTGGCCAGCAAGCGGTTTCAATAGTAACTTCTTTCCTAAAGTCATCGCTTCGGAGGGCAACTCAAAGCCACCATTGGCAATCACGCCAGAGCATGCTTGAAGGTCAATTTGGAAACCATCATGGCTAAGTGGCTTGAATACGATATTTTCAACAGTGCGCTGCTCGATGATATCTGGGTGATAACAGACAAACTGATGAGAGATGAACTTAATCAAAAGATCCGTCACATCATCCAAATCTTCAAACGGCAGATAAACTAGGCTGAAGTCTGCGCTCCCTTCTGCACATGACGCCTTTTCGCGGCTAGACAAGGTATGAACAATCGGGGGTAAAATTGGCTGTTCAAAATGATACCAGTGCAATCCGATATAGTGCTCAGTCGGAGCAAAGTGCTGTATCACTGAGTGCTCGATCCAGTTTCCGCCCTTCTTGGGCACATCGAAGCGAAATGCATTCTGATGGCTAATGCCAATACACGGTACTTTTTGTTTTTTAGCCGCCCAAGCCGATACCGGCTCAAAGTCATTCAAGACCAAATCGTAACGCGAGAGATCCAATTCAGCGATTTCACGACGAAAACGCAACAGGCTATTCTTAAAGAAAGTTTTGCCATACTTCACCTGCCCTTGTTCACTGAAGAAAGTTAAGCCATGGCGAGTTTGGTAATCACCAAATGCTTCCATCGAAAAATACTTATCCCCGTCACGACCAGAGAATAAGAAGTCAACATCCACATTCTTCGCTTTCAGAGCGTTCGCCATCGCACGAGCACGCGCAATATGACCATTGCCAGTGCCTTGTACACCATAGAGTATTTTCATATTCGGTCCTTTTTAGACTCTCGAATTGGAGGAAGTATCTTTAAAACTAAAGCAGTCCATTGAGCGCAAGATTCGCGCAAGCAATACCAAGTGCCGCACCGATCAGCACATCGGTAAGAAAATGAACCCCTAGCAAGATACGTGAACCTGCGATCAGACCAGCCCAAACGAGGCTCAATAAGTAAACCTGCGGATAAAAGTGCCCAATGACGGTGGCCATAACAAAAGCCGCGGCCGAATGTCCCGAGGGCAGGCTGTATTTATCTGAAGGCACGATGTAAGAATGTAGGAAAGAGGAAAACTCAGCTGGGCGACGACGCTTGATGGTATTTTTTGCAAGCCAATAGATAGGGAGCTCAATGGCAAATGCCGCCAAACCCACCATAAGAAACGCTTTGCCGTTCTGCTCATCTAAGAACAGAGCAGCTATTGCAAACAAAAGGTATAGGTGCCCGTCCCCAGTATGGGAAATGGCTTTACTGATCTGCGCGGTTTGCTTGCTGTAACGACTCTTCAAGCAAAACATAGAAAATGCCACATCCCAGCGGACAATTGGTTCTATCGTTCTCATGTGTTCCCTCAGCTCTTATCTGTGCTTTGGGGTTACGTTAGAAGTTGGAAATGACAATATGGTGACGATTTTGCGGATAAAAAATGAACATTTCATCCTCAGGGTGATTCATCATTGCAGTGAATTGTTGGCAAAAGAAAAGCGGCTCAAACACCGCTTTTGATGTTCACGCCCTATCAACTAAACAGTGAGGGGCTCATGCTTCTTAACTAATCCAAAGTCAGCCAAAATCGCGTAGGCTGCAGGGATCATAAACAGCACCAGTAGTGTTGAAGCGAAGATACCAAACACAATCGAGATCACTAGTGGCTGTATAACCTGAGCCTGCAAACTGGTTTCAGTAAGCAGAGGCAACAGTCCTGCCGCAGTAGTCATCGAAGTTAAGAACACGGCCCGGAAACGTTCACGACTCGCTTTCACTACAGAGTCATGCACGCTATCTCCCTCATCCACATGGTGCCGGATGTATTGCACTAAGAGTATCGAGTCGTTAACCACGATCCCAGCTAATGACACAAAGCCCATCATACTCGGCATACTCAGGGAATGCCCGAGCAACCAGTGCCCGACCACAACACCGATAAAGGCTAAAGGTATCGCCAGCATCACCACGAAAGGTTCTAGGTAACTGCGGAATTGATAACTCAATATGGTAAAGACGCCAAACAAACCCAGTAAAAAGCCCTTACCCATAGAGGCACCAGTCTTCGCCGCATCTTTCGCCTCACCTTCAAAATCAAAACGCAGTCCAGGGTATTTCTTTAGCAACTTAGGCGCTTCATCGCGCTGGAACTGGGCCAAGATAGCCGACGAGCTGGCTTTTTTATTGTTTACATCACCAAAGATACTGATGGTACGTAGGCCATCAATACGTTGGATTCGCACATAGTTTCGCTGAAAGTCGAGCGTCGCTAAAGTCGCTAGCGGGATCTGACTACCGTCTGAAGTAATGATTGGGAAGTTAGCCAACTGCTGAACATCGCCAGCTTGCTGCTTGTCCAAACGCACTTCTATTGAGATGTTCTCAACACCCACCTGAATCTCATCCGCAGTCTGACCAAAGAATGCAGCACGCAATTGAGACGCGATCATCTGTCCGTTGACGTTGTATGTCTCCGCCCCCGGTCTTAGCTTAACTAAGATCTCCTCTTTACCCATTCGCATGTCATCAAGCACGCCATGCACACCATCAAACTGGTTCAAATACTCTTGAATATCAATCGAAGCCGCTTTCAGCGCTTGCAGATCATCATGTTTGGCTCGAATTTCAATCGCTCGCCCACCCGGCCCCACCGTCGGCTGCTTGAATACTAGAGAAATAGGATCGGCCAGTTCACCCACATCATTACGCCAAGCATCAATAAAGTCATCGATGACCGTGTTTCTGCTCTCGGCACCACGCAGGTCCAAACGCACTGTCGCTAGATGTGGTCCTGATTCATTGGCATCCGCATTGGCATTAAACTGACTGGTGATGTGCTCAACTAAGGTGTTCCCCCCCTCAACTTCATCACTCCATTGCACGTTCAAACGCTCAGCAGATGAAACGATATGCTCCACGACTCGTTCAGTTTGTGCTAGCGATGCACCCGGTGGCAAAATCACGCGAGCCTCAGCAATGTCGCCATCCAATTCAGGGAAAGGTTGGAATTTAACGATACCACCTGCAATCAAAGCGATAGCAAGGAGCAGCAAACTCACTATGCCTCCCATAAAGGCATATCGAAACGAGACAACGCGCTCCACCATGCTCATCAAAGTGGTGTTACGGAAGTTTTCAAATTTCTCCAATAACGCAACTTTAAAGCGCAGCGCTGGCTTCTCTTGTTTCTCTTTATGCAGCGAGTGTGACAGGTGGTTGGGCAGAATCAAGAAGGCTTCAATCAAGCTCAACGAAAGTACTAAGATCAAGACTTGAGGTACCGCTTTAAGAACCGCCCCCATCTCACCGTCTAAGAACAACAGACTGCCAAAAATACACACAGTCGTTAAGAACGAGGAAAGTACGCCAGGCAGAACTTTTTTCACCCCGTTGTAGACAGCATCATCGACCTTCTGCCCCCGATCGAGATGTGAGGCTATCGATTCAGCGATCACAATGGCGTCATCCATCATAATACCGATGGCCATCAACAAACCAACAAGCGACATGATGTTAATGGATAACCCAAGGTTCGCCATCAAGAACAGACCACCTAGAAAAGCAACCGGCAGACCGGCGGCAACCCAGAATGAGTAACGTAAGCTGAAGAACAGCCACATAGTCGCGAACACCAACACGATCCCTTGCCAGCCGTTGCGTACCATCATCGTCAGACGGTCCCACAATACAGAAGAGAGGTCATTGGTCATTTGTAGCGTTACGCCATCAGGGGCTATCGCACTCTGGTCTTCAACGAATTGAGTCACGCGCTCTTTGATACGCAGCGCGTCATCTTCTTTGTTCTTACTGACCTTAAGCAGAGCCGATGGCTTCCCATCAAACAGTACCTTCTGCTCATCCAGTTCAAATCGGTCTGTGATGACTGCGATATCTCGCAAGCGAATCACAGAGCCGTTTGGAGCAGAGCCGACTACGATACTTTCGAGCTCTAGTGGAGTCACTCGACGCTCATCAAAACGGATCAGAAAGTTCTTGTCGGGTGTTTCGACATTACCACTTGGCAGCTTAACGTTCTGACGCCCAATCTGTTCTGCGATGTCATTAACCGTTAACCCCAATTGACGAATTGCTTGGGTATCCAGCTCAACACGATATTGATGATCAGAAAAGCCACTGACTTCTACCAGCGAGACATCATAGTCGAGTTTCATGGTCCGCTTTAACTGCTCAGCATAAGCTTTGAGTTCGGGCCATGTAGTATCTGCAGTGATTGCCACATCAACCACGGGCTCATTCCAATCAAGCTCTTGAACAACTGGGGATTCGATCTCTGAAGGGAAGTCGTTAATCGAATCAATCTGAGTCTGTACGTCCACCAGCATACGACCAATGTCCGCTTTCTCATTGAGCTTAAGGATCAGGCGCGCACTGCCTTCGATCGCCTCACACTGGGTTTCTTCGATATTCGCCAAACCGTCAACGGCGTCTTCCATACGAATACACAAGCTCTCCTCCACCTCTTGTGGTGAAGCGCCAGGGTAAACAATGCCCGCCATGATGTATGGAGGATCGTACTCAGGAAAGGTTTCTCGCTTAATGTTGGAGAGCGAGCTCAAACCCAGCACCAACAACCCCAACATGAGTAAGTTGGCAGCTGTTGGGTGTCGAGAGAAAAACTTAATCATGAATCACTCTCCTGCATCGAGGTTGAGTCATCACCGGTCTCTCTCAGTAACATTCCCTCTATAGCGGGAAGTACATCATTGAGGATCAGCTTATCACCCTGTTTGAGCTCTCCACGAACCACGACCTGATTATCACGGCGATACAAAACTTCCACCTGAACCATACTTAAGCGCTGCTCGCTATCCATTAAGTAAAGGGTATCGCCATGCAGTGCTCGCTCTGGTACTACCCAAGCAAGATTAGACGCACCTTCAATCAGGGCTTTGACGAACATACCGTTTACTAAAGGTGGCAGACTACTTGGCTCAAGTTGGGCGTAGTCTTGCTTAATTTCTAATATCACACCCGCTGTTGCTTGGTTTTCATCAACGGTTTCACTGATACGTGCCACTCGTGCAGGCCACGCTGCATTCAAGTTACCGCTATTAAGTTCAATAGTGGCGGAGATTTCTGAGGTGTCGGTATTAGGAATACCAGACTCATCACGGGTGAATTCACCTAAGCTCGAAGCCAAGGTCTGCATATCGTGAATTGAAAGCTGCGCTTCGACCTCCATCACATCAATACCGTGAGCAATAAACATGGTTTGTTGAAGATTGACCACTTGGTTGGTCTCTATATCGACCTGAGCGATACGCATTGCTTTTGGCAGAGTAATGGTGGTTTTTTCCAAAGAGCGCTCAGCTTCTCTTACCTTAGAAACATTTACTTTGATCACCGCTTCTGCCACTCTCTTCTCGTCTGGCATTAACGCGATTTGGTTCTCGATATCAAGCACCAGTTTGCGCTGCGAAAGCGCACTCTGCTCTTGCAGATCAACATCAGACTGAGAGGTTAAACCTTTCTTGCGCAGATCTTGTTTACGCTTAAGCTCTTTATTACTGATCACTAAGCGGTTTTTCTCGATCTTCAATGTTTGGTTTAGGTTCTGCTCTTCTTGATTCAACTTAGCCAAAGAGGTTTGAGAAGATTTAAGGTCGGCCTGAGCTTGCGTCAATTTGAGTTCATAATCGAGAGGATCAATCTTGAGCACCTCTGTACCAGCAGGGATCACTTTGCCTTTTTCTAGTTCAGGGTGGCGATAGACGATCTTACCTGTAACTTCCGCGATCGCTTTCCACTCAACTTTAGGCACCACTTTGCCAAAACCAATCGCTAAAGGAGCCATAGATTGAGGCTCTAGTACTTGTACCTCTACCAAGCGGGCTCGGTCACCAGCAGGTTTGGTTGGAAGGTCTGGCTTAAGGTTAATCGCCACAACTAAGCCGACAATACCTATCGCTAATGCTGGAAAGAACAGCCACTTTTTCCCTATTTTCATTCTGTTTAGTCCTGAATTTTTGAGGTGCTTGTTGGATTCACAAAGCCCTCACTCATTAGTTGAATATTGTGTTCAATCAGACGGTTAAGAAAGTCTTCATTTAACTCAATGCCATGCAGCGCCAGCAGTGGTGGTGGTGCGATAAAAGGAAATACCATTAAACTGATATACGAAATCCGACATAACTTAGGATCCATATCTTTTCTCAGCACACCATGGTCAATCAGCTTCTCAAATATCACGTCTTGGGCAGGTTTAGCGATATCAATGAACACCTTCTCAAGCAGCTCTCGCTGAACCTCAGAGGGTGGCATATTCATCACTTGAGCCACTAAGCGAGGAAATTTTGGTACCTTCGCCATCTCTTTGTAGTAAGTACGCATAAGATCGAGAAAGTTATCGTGGTTACTCTCATCAATGAGCTTTTGCATCTGCAACTGCATTGGCCGCAGAGTTTCACGCAACATCGCTTCAAACAGACCCGCCTTGTTACCGAAGTAATAGCGAATCATCGCAATATTCACACCAGCCCTCTCAGCGACGAGCCGAGTTGATACCTTGTCATAAGGCTGCACGACAAACAGATCCCGCGCATGTTCAATCAAGAGTTGCCGAACCTCTCGATTCTTCTGCGGTCGCCCAACTTTTCGTCCCACTCTATAGCCACCCTATAATTAATCACACGATTAATTATAGGGTGATATTCCAACAGGTGGTGAAGAATAATTACTCACTATTTAATCGAGTGATTAATTAAATTTGAGCTTGAATTATTTTCCCGTCATTCACTCGGTAAAAAAGATTTAGTACAAAGTTATAACCTAAACATCATGCAAACGATAAACTAACCGCGCAACTCGAAAGCAAAAAGCAAAACAAAAAACCAATAAACAAATAAAAATCAGCACAAACAAAATGAAAAAGCTCACAATGCACGCCGATATTGGATTTTCACGTTTGACGCTCAGAATAAATTACGGTAAATATGGTGTTAACAGTTTATTTACGGATATTTGTGCCATGACGTTTTCTTTTTCTCGACTGCTGAAACTTCTCCTTATCGTGAACCAATCGCGTGGGTAAGTTGTGGGTCAAGAACTGCACAAATATTAAAACCCGCGCTAAGCGGGTTTTTTTGTAACTAAGCTCATTAAAAGAACATCATTCTCAATAATATTTTGGATAGCAATCGATACGATATCGATATAAGGAAGCACCCATGAACGATCAAGTGATAATTTTTGATACGACTTTACGAGACGGCGAGCAGGCACTAGCTGCAAGCCTGACAGTAAAAGAGAAGTTACAAATTGCTTATGCACTTGAAAGACTCGGTGTGGACGTTATCGAGGCTGGTTTCCCAGTTTCATCTCCGGGTGATTTTGAGTCAGTGCAAACCATCGCAAAGAACATCAAAAACAGCCGTATTTGTGCCCTTTCTCGTGCCGTTGCCAAAGATATTGATGCAGCAGCGGAGGCTTTGAAAGTTGCTGAAGCATTTCGTATTCATACCTTTATCTCAACTTCTACAGTCCACGTACAAGACAAGCTTCGTCGCAGTTACGACGACGTGGTTGAGATGGGTGTTAAAGCAGTAAAACACGCACGTAACTACACTGATGATGTTGAATTCTCTTGTGAAGATGCTGGTCGTACACCAATTGACAACCTATGTCGCATGGTAGAAGCCGCGATTGATGCAGGCGCAAAGACCATCAACATTCCAGATACTGTGGGCTACACAGTGCCAAATGAGTTCGGTGGCATTATTCAAACACTATTCAACCGTGTACCTAACATCGATAAAGCGATCATCTCTGTTCACTGTCACGATGATCTAGGTATGTCAGTCGCCAACTCTATTGCTGCGGTTCAAGCGGGTGCTCGTCAGGTCGAAGGTACGATCAATGGTATTGGTGAGCGTGCGGGTAACTGTTCTCTTGAAGAGATCGCAATGATC
Organism: Vibrio sp. D420a; assembly: GCF_030248625.1. Classification (NCBI taxonomy): domain Bacteria; kingdom Pseudomonadati; phylum Pseudomonadota; class Gammaproteobacteria; order Vibrionales; family Vibrionaceae; genus Vibrio; species Vibrio sp. D420a. Next base: position 205,999 of record NZ_JAHGAN010000029.1, read on the forward strand.
ATCAAGACACGCCAAGAGTTACTAGGTGTTCATACGGGTCTTAAACATGAAGAGATCCACCGTACCAGTAAGCTAGTGAGCCAGCTATGTCACATGCCAATCCAAGACAACAAAGCCATTGTCGGTGCGAACGCCTTTAGCCACTCTTCAGGTATCCACCAAGACGGCATGCTTAAGAACAAAAATACCTATGAGATCATGACTCCAGAATCGATTGGTCTTAAAGATAAAGCGCTAAACCTAACCAGCCGCAGTGGCCGTGCAGCCGTTAAGAGCCACATGGATGCGATGGGTTACCAAGAAAACGAGTACAACCTAGATTCATTGTACGAAGATTTCTTGAAGCTAGCAGACCGTAAGGGTCAAGTATTCGATTACGACTTAGAAGCCTTGATGCACTTCGCTAACCTTCGCGACGAAGATGATTTCTACAAGTTGAACTACCTAAGTGTTCAATCTGGCAGTGTTATGTCGACCACTAGCATCAAGCTGCAATGTGGTGATGAAGAGAAGTGTGAAGCTGCAGTCGGTAATGGCCCTGTTGATGCGCTATACCAATGTATCTACCGTTTGACTGGTTACGAGATCGTACTAGACAAGTTCGACCTAACGGCAAAAGGTGAAGGTGAAGATGGCTTGGGTCAAGCCGACATCATCGCTAACTACAAAGGTCGCAAATACCACGGTACAGGCGTTTCAACAGATATCGTAGAAGCATCTGGCCAAGCGCTACTGCATGTTATCAATAGCATTCAACGTGCAGACACGATTGCTGAAATGAAACAGCAACGAATCGAAACCGTATAAACAGAATCACTCTCTGGCTCTCTCATATAGGAGAGCTAGGAAACAAATTAACGCTCCTCCAAGCACGAAGAAATTAAAGGATTAACATGACTGACAAATCATACAAAATTGCCGTACTACCTGGCGATGGCATCGGCCCAGAAGTAATGCAACAAGCACATAAAGTGTTAGACGCTATTGAAAAGAAACATGCAATTAGCTTTGCACGTGAAGAGTATGATGTCGGCGGTATCGCGATCGATAATCACGGTTGCCCACTACCAGAGTCAACAGTTAAAGGGTGTGAAGAGTCTGACGCTGTATTATTCGGCTCTGTCGGTGGCCCTAAGTGGGAACACCTTCCACCAAACGACCAACCAGAGCGTGGTGCCCTACTTCCTCTACGTAAGCACTTCCAACTGTTCTGTAACCTACGCCCAGCACAGATCCACAAAGGTCTAGAGTCATTCTCACCACTTCGTGCAGACATCTCTGATCGCGGCTTCGACATCGTCGTTGTTCGTGAATTAACGGGTGGTATTTACTTCGGTCAACCAAAAGGTCGTGAAGGCGAAGGCGCAAATGAAAAAGCGTTCGATACTGAGGTTTACCACCGCTACGAGATCGAGCGTATCGCTAAAATCGCTTTTGAATCTGCTCGTCTACGTAACAAGAATGTCTACTCAATTGACAAAGCGAACGTTCTACAAAGCTCTATCTTGTGGCGTGAAGTTGTTGAAGAAGTAGCAAAAGATTACCCAGATGTAACGCTAAACCACATGTACATTGATAACGCGACGATGCAACTTATTAAAGACCCGTCTCAGTTTGACGTGATGCTTTGTTCGAACATCTTTGGTGACATCATCTCAGATGAATGTGCAATGATCACCGGCTCTATGGGCATGCTACCTTCTGCTAGCTTAAACGAGAGCAACTTCGGTCTATACGAGCCAGCAGGCGGCAGTGCACCTGACATCGCAGGCAAAAACATCGCAAACCCAGTCGCTCAAATCCTGTCTGCGGCATTGATGCTGCGTTACAGCTTAGGTGAAGAAGAGGCAGCACAAGCGATTGAGACGGCAGTTTCAAAAGCGCTATCTGCAGGTGAACTAACCGCTGATCTTGCTGGCGACAAACCAGCACTAACCACTTCAGAGATGGGCGATAAGATCGCACAGTACATTCTAGAAGCTTAAGATCACGTAACACTCTATAAGAACAATATCGGCTCACTGACTGCAAAGCGGTGAGCTGAAATAAGCACTGGGATTAATGCTCCCAAGGAAGAACAAGCTATGTCTACAAACCAGCAAGCCAAAACCTTATACGAAAAAGTCTACGACGCGCACGTTGCCGTTGCAGCTGAGGGTGAAAACCCAATCCTATACATCGATCGCCACCTAGTACACGAAGTAACATCACCGCAAGCCTTTGATGGCCTTCGTGAAAAGGGACGTAAAGTTCGCCAAGTTGGTAAGACTTTCGCGACTATGGATCACAACGTTTCGACTCAAACCAAAGACATCAATGCATCAGGTGAGATGGCTCGTATCCAGATGGAAACGCTTTCGAAAAACTGTGAAGAGTTTGGCGTTACACTTTACGATTTGAACCACAAATACCAAGGTATTGTGCACGTAATGGGTCCTGAGCTTGGTATTACGCTACCGGGTATGACCATCGTTTGTGGTGACTCGCACACAGCGACACACGGCGCATTTGGTTCACTAGCCTTTGGTATCGGTACTTCAGAAGTAGAGCACGTGCTAGCAACTCAAACGCTAAAACAAGCTCGCGCTAAGACCATGAAAATCGAAGTAAAAGGCAAAGTCGCTCCAGGCATCACCGCTAAAGATATCGTATTGGCGATCATCGGTGAAACAACGGCTGCTGGCGGTACAGGCTATGTTGTTGAATTCTGTGGTGAAGCCATTACCGATCTTACGATGGAAGGTCGTATGACGGTTTGTAACATGGCTATCGAACTAGGTGCCAAAGCGGGTCTTATCGCACCTGACGAAACCACATACGAATACATCAAGGGCCGTAAATTCTCGCCACAAGGTGATGATTTTGACGCGGCTGTTGAGTACTGGAACACACTGAAAACCGATGACGACGCAGAGTTTGATGCGGTTGTTACACTAAATGCTGCAGATATCAAACCTCAAGTGACTTGGGGTACTAATCCAGGCCAAGTTATCTCGGTTGATACTCCTATCCCATCACCAGACAGCTTCTCTGACCCTGTTGAAAAAGCCTCGGCTGAAAAAGCATTGGCTTACATGGGCTTAGAAGCAGGCAAGTCTCTATCTGACTACAACGTAGATAAAGTATTCGTGGGTTCTTGTACTAACTCTCGCATCGAAGACATGCGCGCTGCAGCAGCTGTAGCGAAAGGTCGTAAAGTCGCATCTCATGTACAGGCTCTGATCGTTCCTGGGTCTGAACAAGTTAAAGCGCAAGCTGAAGCGGAAGGGCTAGATGTAATCTTTAAAGAAGCTGGCTTTGAATGGCGTCTACCTGGTTGTTCAATGTGTCTTGCAATGAACAATGACCGCTTAGGTCCTCAAGAGCGTTGCGCATCAACGTCTAACCGTAACTTCGAAGGTCGCCAAGGCCGTGATGGTCGTACGCACCTAGTTAGCCCTGCAATGGCCGCTGCTGCTGCGATCGCTGGCCACTTCGTCGATATTCGTGAACTTTAATTTAGAGGATTTAACATGTCAGGTTTCAAACAACACACTGGTTTAGTCGTTCCTCTAGATGCTGCGAACGTTGATACCGACGCCATCATTCCAAAGCAGTTCCTACAAAAAGTATCTCGCTTGGGCTTTGGTAAACACCTTTTCCATGATTGGCGTTTCCTAGATGATGCAGGTCAGCAACCAAACCCAGAGTTTGTAATGAACGCTCCACGCTACCAAGGCGCTTCTATTTTGTTGGCTCGTGAAAACTTCGGCTGTGGTTCATCACGTGAACACGCACCTTGGGCACTAGCAGATTACGGTATTAAAGCGATGATCGCACCGAGCTTCGCCGACATTTTCTATGGTAACTCCATCAATAACCAGATGGTGCCAGTACGCCTAACTGAGCAAGAAGTCGATGAAATCTTCCAGTTCGTTGAAGCGAATGAAGGGGCTGAAGTTGAAGTAGACCTAGAAGCAAACGTGGTTCGTGCGAACGGCAAAGAGTACTCTTTTGAGATTGACGAATTCCGTCGTCATTGTCTACTAAATGGCTTAGATAACATTGGTTTAACGCTACAACACGAAGAGAAAATTTCTGCGTATGAAGCAAACATCCCTAGCTTTCTAAAGTAACACCTAAACGCAAGCTAGAATCAATGTTATACCAATCACAGTAAGTAAGTGATCAAAAATAGCGCAGAAAAAAAGCTTGAGAACAAGGCAGAATTTTTCGATAAGTAGTTATTCTACAATCAAAAATTCTAACGCAGTTATCGAGCATTTTAGCAAGCTAGGTTGAGCAATTATTTACTACGATTGGTATTAGTAACACTCAAAAGGTTGGCTTAGGTCAGCCTTTTTTGATGTCTAGGCTTTAACTTTTTTGATGCTTAGGCTTTAAACTAGCAAAAGTTGAAAGAAAGTGTGGGTAGCCAAGGTCTTATAGATGTCATTAGGGAGAACATTTATGAAAAACCTACTTCTAGTTATTAGCCTACTCTTTTCTTCATTGGCTTTTTCAGCACCAAAATCAGAACTATGGTCATATTGGGATCAAAGTAATGAGTCAAACAGTGGCACCATTTCTCACGCTACTTGGCAGCAGTTTCTTGATAATTATATTGTTATCGACGGACAAAACCATCTCATCCGCTACCAAGCCGTTAGCTCTAATGATCGCTCACTGCTGAAGCAGTATATTGAACAACTCGCCAACACTGACCCTCGACAATTCCCTCAAGCGGAGCAATATGCCTACTGGGTAAATCTCTACAATGCGATAACTGTGGAGCTAATCTTAGATGCTTATCCAGTCAAATCGATCACCAAACTCGGCGGTTTGTTTAGTTTTGGTCCGTGGGGAGACGAAGTCGTTACCATTAATAGTAAAGCACTGACCCTGAACGATATTGAGCACCGAATTTTACGCCCAATTTGGCAAGACCCTAGAACACATTACGCCGTCAACTGTGCCAGCTTAGGTTGCCCTAACCTTCAAACTCAAGCTTTCACTGCTGAAAACACCGAAGCATTACTGGAACAGGCTGCTCGTCAGTTTGTGAACAGCGACAAAGGAGTTTTGGTGCAAAAGAATAAATTACAACTCTCTTCAATTTATGACTGGTTTATCGCCGATTTTGGTACTCAGGAGCAACTCATCGAGCACCTCAATCAGTATCGCACTCAACCGCTATCAAACGTAAAAAACATCGATTACGAATATGATTGGGCACTCAACCAAGCGAAATAAATTGATAGCATTCAATGAAGGTTCAAGAGTAAGCCACGGCTTACTCTTGATTTTATGGATAGTTAGGGCGTGTTAGAAACTAGAGTCTGGTTGCTGTAAAAATGCCAGTTCTTCTTCTGTTGAAACGCGTCCAAGCACTTGATTACGGTGTGGATAGCGACCAAACTTTTCAATGATCACCTTATGTTTAAACTCAAAATCGAGGTTATGTTCCAACCCCGTTTGACTAAACAGCTCGACCGCCTTCTCATGAATCATCAACGACTCACTGTGCATATAAGGCATGTATAAAAAGCTTTTCTGTTGTTCGCTGAGTTGGTGATCGTAACCACCAGCCACCGCTTCTTGGGCCAGGACTAATGCCATTGGGTCCGCGGAGAATGCTTGTGGCGTATCGCGACCAATATTTCTTGAAAACTGGTCTAACACTATGATTTCTGCCAGACGACCTAACGCGCTTTCACGCCATGTATACAATTCGCCTTGTACTGCCGCAGAATGTAGCTCAGCGAAGCGCTCTATTATCAGCAGGTCGATTTCCTTGCCACCATTGAACCAATCTCGAGGGGTTAATTCGTCAAACCAGAACGCTAAAACATCTTGATAACTAACTGTCATATCTACTCCTGTAAACAAAAAGAGCCGCTGTAATGAGCGACTCTATTGATATTATTTGAAGCCTTTGACCTTCTTAATTAGATCGTAAGCGTTTTGAATTTCCTGAGATTTCTCTTTCGCAACGTTCATCATTTCTGGTGGTAAGCCCTTTGCCATAAGCTTGTCTGGATGGTGCTCATTCATTAACTTACGGTAGGCTTTCTTCACCGCTTTACCATCTGCCGACTCACTCACACCGAGTACCTTAAAAGCATCCGCCAGTTGATCTTGTTGAGTCGCCTGCTGCCAGCCGGAAGACTGCCCTTGATGGTGACCACCGCCAAAACTGCCACCTTGCTGTTGAAAGCGAAAAGCCGCTTCTTGCATTTGTAGGCGGCGCTCTAGCTGCTCCGATGAAAAGCCAAGTCCTTGAGCTATCTTGTGCAGAACTTGGCGTTCACTAGGGTGCAAGCTGCCATCAGCAAACGCTGCTGATACTTGGAGTTCAAGGAAAAACTGCAGCAAATCAAAGCGGCCACCCGATGAAATCTTAACTCGCTCCAAGGTTTCTTTTAGTGGGAAGTCACTCTCTTTACCATCTCGGAACGCATTCTGAGCGGCTATACGCTGGTCACCATGAAGATTCATGCGCTCCATCATTGTGGATGCTAATTGGATCTCTTCACGTGTCACCTGACCTTTCGCTTTAGCAACATGTCCCATAACCGCGAATGCCGCTTTAAAGAACTCTTGTTGCTTCTCAGCCTGACTTGGCCCACTACCAAACCCCGAAGTGTTAAAGCCTGACTGATTTAAACGGCGCGCTTTATCAAATTGATGACCAAGAAATAGGCCAAAAATTAGGCCTAAGGGTCCGCCAAACAAGAAACCAAAAAAAGCGCCCAAAATTTTGCCAAATATTTGCATTATGTGTTCTCTATCTATGAATTTTATTCGAGTACTGCTGTCTTATGGTGCTGAATGCTAAGATTTCCTTTATCATAAGGACAAAGCTTTATTAATTGGATTGATACTAGATCAACCCTCCTTCTAGTGACACAGGATAGTTCAACTTCATGCAATGTTTCTCCCGCACCTTGTTAGCCGCATCGATCAGCTCTGCGTTATTTGTGCCGACAACTCAAGCTGAAACAACAATTGATGATAGTGTGCAGGAAATGCCCTCTACAGATCAATGTTTGATCGCATCATCTGAAGATTCAGACCTTAATGCACCGGCATACGTCGAGGCCGATCGCCTAGAAGCCGTTAACGGTGAGAAAGCAAGTTACTCGGGGTCTGTAAAAGTGACTCAAGGCATCAAAACCATTGAAGCCGAGACGGTTACCTTACACCAGCAAGAGAATATTGTTGTCGCAGAAGGGAATGTAACTTTCAATGACGGACAGTTCAAAGCCACATCAGATAAAGTGACCAACAACCTCACTACCAATGAGTTTGAGCTGGAAAATACTCAGTATCAGATGCTGTGTGAGTCTGGCCGTGGTGATGCAAGATACATTGCACGCACAGGTAAAGCTGTTTACGAGTTGGAAGACGGTACGATCACCTCTTGTCCTCCTGGTGACAAATCTTGGCGCCTGAAAGCTTCCAATATCGAGCTTGATCAAGATGAAGAGAGCGCGACTTTCATTAACCCTCGCTTCGAAGTATTAGACGTTCCCATTTTTTACCTGCCATACCTAACGGTTCCAGTAGGTGAGAGTCGTAAAACAGGTTTCCTTTACCCAACATTTTCTTACGGCTCAAGCGATGGTTTCGAAACAGAAGTACCGTTCTACTGGAACATTGCACCGAACTACGATCTTCAAACTACAGCGAAGTACATGTCTGAGCGTGGTACTCAGCTAAACAATGAATTCCGCCATTTAAGCCAGTTTGGTCAGAGTACGGTCACATTTGAGTACTTAGATAACGACAGAAAATTCAAAGAGAAAGGCAGTCGTTGGGGCGGTCAGTTTGAGTTTAATGGTATCTACAAAGAAGCTTGGAAATTTGACGTCGATTACTCAAAAGTCAGCGATGTAGATTATTTTACGGATGTGGATTCAAGTATTGGTAACCGTGAAGACGGTCAATTAATGCAGTCAGGTGAAGTCGCTTATCGTGCACTAAATTGGGACGCATCTTTAGCTGTACGTGATTTTCAGGTTTTAACCGAAAGTGAGAACCAACCTTATCGCGTAATGCCACAACTTAAGTTCAACTACTACGCTCCTCTGATTTGGGATACGGTCGAGATGGATGTGATCAGTCACATCTCACGCTTTGACACAGATTCGGATAGCAAGCCATCTGCAACTCGCGTCCATGTAGAACCTGGAATTAAGGTGCCTCTGAGCACTACTTGGGGCTCTTGGACAACAGAAGCCCGACTGCTCGGCACCTACTATGACCAAGATTTGGACAGCACTATCCTAGCGGCTAATCCAGAACTCACTGATACAGCAAGTCGAGTGATCCCAGAGTTTCGAACTCATGCGGGTATTATTCTTGAGCGTGATACAACTTACCTGACTGGATATACTCAAACTCTCGAGCCGCAGGTTCAATATTTATACGTACCTAAGCAAGATCAAAGTGAAATCGGTTTATACGATACCACTCTATTGCAAACCGACTACTATGGCCTATTCCGTAGCCGTAAATATAGTGGCGTTGACCGTATAGCTGCAGCAAACCAGTTAAGCTATGGTGCTTCTTCGCGTTTCTTTGACGATGAATACAAAGAACGACTCAACATCTCTTTTGGTCAGATTTTCTTCATCGATAGAAATACCAAGAACCCGGGCGCTTCATCTGATGAAGAGGGACAAACGAGCTACTCATCATGGGCTGTCGAGATCGATTTCAACTACGATGACTACCTCTTCTACCATGGCGGCGTTCAATACGACATCGACGATGGCGACATGCAACTGGCCAACAGCACGGTTGAATACCGTATTGATGAGAACGGCTTCGTACAAGCGAACTATCGCTATGTTACCCGCGAATACATTGAAGACAATGTAGGCGACACCATCACTAATATTGATGAGATCACCCGTGATGGTATTTCTCAAGCAGGCTTAGTGACAGGCTATCAGTTTTCTCCAAAATGGTACGCTAGCGCCCAGTACTACCACGATATGAATGAAAACATTGCTATCGAGTGGCTCGCTAACCTGCGTTACAAAGATGACTGTTGGTACGTAGGTGTCACCTACAGCAACGAATTGAGAAGCTGGTCAGGTGGCGGTTACTCAGATCTAAACTCAGACCCTGTTTATGAAAACAACTTTAGTATCAACTTCGGTATTGTTGGTTTTGGTACAGCAGCAGGCACAGGCTCAAATACTTCTGGCTTTGATAGCTCTGGTAACTCATTAGAGTATGGCCGCCCATTCTTCTTAAATAACTAATTTAGAGTTTATTGGTGTTTAACCGATAAATAGAAAGGACAACACATGACACTGTGGAAACACACACTAATCGCGCTTGCTACTGCTTGTACTGTTTCAGTAAGCCACGCAGCTCCTGTTGAGCTAGACAAAGTAAAAGTCATCGTAAACGAAGGCGTTATCCTACAAAGTGACATCGACACCTCGATGAAAACATTACGTGCTAATGCTAAGAAAAGCGGACAAACTCTGCCTTCTCAAGAGGTGCTAAAGGATCAGGTATTAGAGAAACTGATCATCGACACCATTCAAACTCAAGAAGCAGAACGCATTGGTGTACGTATCGATGATAGCCGCCTTGATCAAGCTATCACAGGCATCGCTAAAGACAACAACCAGACCGTTGAGCAACTGACCGCTTCAGTCGCTGAAGAAGGCCTAAGCTACAACGCGTTCCGCGAACAGGTAAGAAAAGAGATTGCCGCGAGCGAAGCGCGCAATGCTTTGGTTCGTCGTCGAATCAATATCCTACCAGCGGAAGTCGATAACCTAGCTGACATCCTAGCGCAAGAAACCAATGCAACAGTTCAATACAAAATTGGCCACATCCAGCTTCGTTTTAACGATGACCAGACCAAAGAAGAGCTAGAAGCACAAGCCAATGAGCTTGTTGAAGAACTAAACTCAGGCAAAGATTTCAGCACCATGGCCTACACTTACTCAAAAGGTCCTAAAGCACTGCAAGGCGGTGATTGGGGTTGGATGCGTAAAGAAGAGATGCCAACAATCTTTGCAGACCAAATCAAACTTCAGAATAAAGGCAGCATCATCGGCCCGTTCCGAAGTGGTGTAGGCTTCCATATTCTAAAAATCGAAGATGTGAAAGGTCTTGAAACTGTTGCAGTTACCGAAGTAAATGCGCGACACATCCTAGTGAAGCCAACGGTTATCTTGAGCGATGAAGGTGCGCAAGAACTACTACTCGACATCACACGCCGTGTTAAAGCAGGTGAAGCGACCTTTGGTGAATTGGCACAGCAATACAGCCAAGACCCTGGCTCAGCAGTTCAAAACGGTGAACTGGGTTACCAGACTCCAGACCTGTATGTACCCGAGTTTAAACACCAAGTTGAGACCCTTCCAGAAGGCGATATCAGTGCACCATTTAAAACCGTTCACGGCTGGCACATTGTTGAAGTTCTTGACCGCCGCGAAGTAGACCGCACGGATTCAGCACTTAAAAACAAGGCTTACCAGATTCTATTCAACCGTAAGTTCAATGAAGAGGCTGGCGCTTGGCTACAAGAGATTCGCGCAAGTGCTTTTGTAGAGATGGTTGAGGAAGAGCAAGATGACAACTAGAAGAATTGCGGTAACGGCGGGTGAACCTGCCGGTATCGGTCCAGATTTAGTATTGGCTCTATCTCAAGAGAGCTGGCCACATCAATTAGTGGTGTGTGCAGATAAACAAATGCTGGCTGAGCGTGCAAAGCTCCTCAATTTAGATGTTGAGCTACTCGACTACAAAAGTGACGATGCACCTCAACCTCAGCAAGCCGGAACCTTAGTGGTTAACCATATTCCAATGGCAGAACCCACAATTGCTGGCACGCTCAATGAAGCTAATGGTCATTATGTATTAAATACATTAGAAACTGCCGCAATAGGCTGTATGAATAATGAATTTGATGCTATTGTCACCGGCCCTGTTCATAAGGGAGTAATTAACCGTGCTGGGGTCGCTTTTAGCGGTCACACTGAGTTCTTTGCTGAGAAGTCCAACACACCATTAGTTGTAATGATGTTGGCAACTGAAGGACTACGTGTTGCGCTTGTCACAACGCATATTCCTTTAGCCTATGTTTCCCAAGCCGTCACCGAAGACAGACTTGCGCAAATTATCGAAATTCTAAATAGAGATCTCGTTGAGAAATTTGCGATTGAGAAACCTAACATTTATGTATGTGGACTAAATCCACATGCCGGCGAAGATGGTTGTTTAGGACGTGAAGAGATTGAAACCATCACTCCAACACTCGAAAAAATTCGCCGAGAAGATGGCATAAACCTGATTGGTCCATTACCAGCAGACACCATTTTCAATGAAAAATATTTGCAAGATGCAGATGCTGTTTTAGGTATGTATCACGACCAAGTTCTGCCTGTACTAAAATACAAAGGCTTTGGTCGCTCAGTGAATATCACGCTTGGCTTGCCATTTATTCGTACATCGGTCGATCATGGCACCGCCTTAGATTTGGCAGGGAAAGGCCAAGCTGATACAGGGAGCTTTAGAACAGCGCTCACGCACGCCATTGAATTAGTAGAGAAAAAGCAATGAGAAATGATGTCCACTTAGGGCACAAAGCGCGTAAACGTTTTGGTCAAAACTTCCTAAACGATCCGTATATTATTGACGGGATCGTATCGAGCATTAACCCACTACCAGGCCAAAACCTAGTAGAAATTGGCCCAGGTCTAGGTGCAATCACAGAGCCAGTGGGCAAACTGGTTGACAAATTCACCGTGATTGAGCTCGATAGAGATCTAGCCGAGCGCCTACGCACTCATCCAGATCTAGCGGATAAGCTGACGATCCACGAAGGCGATGCGATGAAGTTCGACTTCGATCAGCTCGTTAAGCCAAACAACAAACTGCGTATCTTCGGTAACCTACCGTACAACATTTCTACGCCGTTAATGTTCCACCTTTTTGAGTTCCATAAAGACATTAAAGACATGCACTTTATGCTTCAGAAAGAAGTGGTAAACCGTCTAGCAGCGGGGCCGGGTAGCAAAGCTTACGGCCGTTTGACGGTTATGGCTCAGTACTACTGTAAAGTAACGCCTGTACTTGAAGTACCACCAACAGCGTTCGTTCCGCCACCGAAAGTAGATTCGGCAGTGGTTCGTCTTCAGCCATACGAAGAGCTTCCATACCCAGCTAAAGACCTGAAGTGGTTAGACCGCGTATGTCGTGAAGGCTTTAACCAACGTCGTAAAACGGTCCGCAACTGCTACAAATCTTTGATAAGCAAAGAAGTTCTGGAAGAATTGGATATCAACCCGAGCATGCGTCCAGAAAACCTTACTCTGGTGCAATTCGTGGATATGGCGAACTGGTTATACGATAACCACAACGCGACAAAATAAATAAAAAGGCTCCTAGCTACGGTTAGGAGCCTCTTTTTTATGTAATACTCTAGATTGAACGATAACAAAAAGGTGCGAATATGGATGTATCAACGCCTTGTATTAAGTGCCAAGTCCACTCTAAATACATAGAAGACCAATCAGAGCCGACTAAGAACCGCTACGTCTTCGCCTACATCATTACAATCAAAAACCTCAGCCAAGAGACCGTTCAACTGCTCTCTAGACGATGGTTGATCACCGACTCTAACGGAAAACAACTCTCTATTGAGGGAGATGGTGTCGTTGGTCAACAACCTGTGATTGAGTCCAGTGACGAATACACTTATACCAGTGGGACTGTCATCGAGACCCCTGTTGGTGTAATGCAAGGACATTACGTCATGACCGACAGTAAAGGGGCTGAATTTATTGCTGAGATTGAACCGTTTCGCTTGGCTATCCCCAATATTCTTAACTAACCCTCCCCCATTGATTTAACAGGAAATAACGTGCCGAATTATATTGTCGGAGATATCCAAGGCTGCTTTGATGAATTTGAGCAGCTTCTTGAACAGATCCAATTCAACCCGAGCACAGACACCTTATGGGTGGCAGGAGACTTGGTCGCTCGTGGCCCCAAGTCATTAGAAACATTGAGATATATCCGCGCTCTTGGCAGCTCTGCAAAGGTGGTGTTAGGTAACCATGACTTGCACTTGCTTGCCGTGTCTCAAGGCTTATTCCCTGCTAAAGCGAAAGACAAGACTCAACCGATTCTAGATGCATCAGACAGAGAAGAGCTACTGAGCTGGTTGCGACAACAGCCACTAATGCAAGAGCACGATGAATTTGTGATGGCGCATGCTGGTATTTCACCTCAATGGAGCCTAAAGCGCGCTCGTAAAGAGAGCGACAAGATAAGCAAACTCCTCCAGTCAGACAAATGGCCGTGGCTGATCGAGAATATGTACAGCAACACTCCCGATCTCTGGAGCAAGGATTTAGAAAAAATCGAACGCTATCGCTATGCCATTAACAGCTTTACCCGCATGCGTTTTTGCTTCCCAGATGGGCGTTTGGATATGGGATGTAAACTCCCACCAAAAGAGGTGTCAGATAACCAGTTTATTCCTTGGTTTAACCTACCACAGCGTAAACAGCTCGATAAAACGGTACTGTTTGGCCACTGGGCAGCACTGGAAGGCTATCAAGGCAAAGATGTCATTGGCTTGGATACCGGGTGTGTATGGGGAGGAGAGCTCACCATCTTGCGCTGGGAAGATAAGAAATTCTTCACACAGAAAGCGCTATAAATACGAGATACGAGA